>CAZKZG010000001.1:0-4069 GCA_964557215.1 uncultured Candidatus Nitrosopelagicus sp.
AAAAAAGAAATTAATATTTTCAAAACTATCTATCTGTATTAATCATGAATCATATTTTAGATGAAGAAAAAATAAGGAAAAATATTCAGGATTTTTATAAAACATTACTTCATAGAGATGCAGATTTTGAAGGATTAAAGCACTATACAGCATGTGTTATGCGGAATTCTTTGACTATGGAGGAGGTATATGATGACATAAAAAATTCCTTTGAGGCATCTGAATCCCAAAACTCTAAACTAGTAGATAATGAGACAGTCTTTCCGTCCAAAATTTCTAAAGAAGAAATAAAAAAACATTTTGAAGAAAATAATTCATGGTATCATTCTTTCAATATTAACGGAATACAAAACTCCAACACTAGAACATCATCGAAATATCAATCGTGGATTTCCCAAATAATACCAAATGATCTAACTGGAAAAAGTATTCTTGATGTGGGATGCGCAGATGGATTTTATTCATTTTTGTGTGAACAAAGAAATGCTACTAGAGTACTTGCAATAGATTATGAAGGATTTGATATACAAAAAAATTTTTCAGATTCGGAAAAAAAGATTAACACAAATAATTTTGAATTGAATAAGAAAATACTTGAATCAACAGTAGAATATAGAAATCTTGATGTAAATGACATAGAATTAATTAATGAAACTTTTGATTATGTATTATTTTTTGGGGTATATTATCATCTGGAGAACTTAATTTCTACATTAAAGAAATTATATACTGTAGTCAATGATTCAGTTTTTTTAGCAGGTCATATATTAGAAAGTGAAAATCCAATAATGTATTATTACAATACATCAGAGATTAAGGATAATCCTGACTGGTTTTCTCCAATTGTAGCTAGTTCACAATGTTTGATAAACATTGCAAATGGAATTTGTGGGTTTAAAAATGTAGAATTAGTAGATACATTATCTGTTCCATATGAAAAAACATACCCACATATTTTTTCTGGTTCAACAATTGGGAAAATAGGTTTATTTGAATTTTCAAAGTAGATTTGAATTTAAATCAGATTTATAATGAATAATTATTATATGTAAAACGATTGAATTTGGACAATAAGGAAGATATAATCAAACAGATTTCAAGCCTATATCAAAAAGTACTTTTGCGTGAACCAGACAAACAGGGATTAGATTATTTTTTTACAAAAATTGTAAATGAAAATTTTTCAATAGAAGAATTGCAAAGCCATTTACTTAATAGCCCCGAAGGTAAAGTATGGCAAAAAAAGAGAGAAGAATTTGAGATTAATTCTTTTGAAAGAAAGATATTTTCTCAACAGGGGGAAGATGGAATACTAGATTTTATTTTTTCAATGATTGATACCACAAACAAATTTTCATTGGAGATAGGATGTGATGACGCTAGACAATGTAACACAAGATACTTTTTAGAAAATGGCTGGAATGGACTCTTAATAGATAACTTTTCTTACAAAAGAAATGTTTCATGGGTTGATCCTATATCAAAACCTAAGAAAATTTCCCACAAATTACAAGAACCTTCGATTCCTTCTACAATGTCACAATTTCTGAAAAAAGAAACAGTTACAATGGAAAATATTAATAAAATACTTACCAAGTACAGCGTTCCTCCAAAAATTGATTTACTTTCTTTAGATATTGATTATAATACTTTCTGGATTTGGAAAGCTATCGAGGTTTGTATTCCACGAGTTGTTGTAGTTGAATATAATTCATCAATTTCTATATCAGAAAGTAAAGTTGTAAAATATTTACCAGAGGCTGAATATGACTGGACAGATTATTTTGGAGCCAGCTTATTGGCTTATGTAAAATTAGGAAAAGAAAAAGGCTATAGCTTAGTAGGTTGTGATAGTTCAGGATCAAACGCATTTTTTATTTCTGATGATGAAATAAAGAAAAATAAGATAAAAACAAAACCAATTGAAGAACTTTATAAGAAACCACAGTTTGGTGATGTTTTCGATGGAATTCCTAAAGGTTGGCCAGTAAGTAATAAAATTATGGAAGAATACTGATTTCTGTATTAAATTGAAGCGATTCTGTAGTTAATGATTCAGTTTTTTTAACAGGTCAGATTAAAAAACATACCCACATATTTTTTCTGGTTCAACAATTGGGAAAATAGGTTTATTTGAATTTTCAAATTAGTTAGAGATTTATTGTTTCAAAAATAATTCTAATTGATTTGCCTAACAAAGATAAGATTAGCAATGAAATAGAAAATTTGTATAGAACTCTACTACTTAGAGAACCTGACAAAGAAGGATTAGAGTACTGGGTCTCAAAAACTATTGCCGAGAAATTAACTATAGACGAAGTCAAAGAATTATTCTATAATTCAAAAGAATATGAACAGGTAAATCCAAAATATAATTTCTCTAACAAAGAAGAATTACCAATAGGTTTTTTTGATGATTATCCAAAATTTCTTAGTTCAAGTAAAACTGTTGAGAATCTAAACCACCTTAATGGGAGGTATGAGGCAATTGTAGGTTCTAATCTGGAGATTATTAAAAATAGTTCAATTCTTGATATTGCTTCACATGATGGACGTTGGAGCTTCGCTGCATTAAAAAATGGTGCTAAACATGTCTTAGGTATTGAGGCTAGAGAACATCTAGTAAACAATGCGTTTCAAAATATGAAAGAGTATGATGTTTGTAAAGATTCATACCAATTTATCAAAAACGATATTAATTCAGAAATAAAAAAACTAAAGTCAAATCAATTTGATGTTGTTTTTTGTTTGGATTTTCTCTATCACACAATTGAACATTGGAATTTGTTATCAGAAATCAAAAGATTGAATCCAAAATTCATAATTATAGACACCAGAATTGATCTTTCAAATGAAAGAATCATTAAACTGCATATTGATAACAGTGAAAAAGAAGCACATGCATTTTCTAATGAATCTCTAAAAAAAGAAGTCCTGGTTGGAACACCTAGTAAACTTGCTTTAGAGAACATGCTTACATGCTTAGGTTTTTCTAATTTTCAATACTTTGACTGGAAGAAAAATATACAAAATTTCAGAAATTTAGTTGATTATTATCATGGAAAACGTATTACTATGATAGCTAGTATTCGTGAAAATTAAATACTTATTCCTTTATTTTATTTAATTATGAACAAGCCAAAAATTACTGCTATATACAGAGTAAAAAATGAAGAAAGGTTCATTGGACAATCTATAAATTCTGTAGTTGATTTCTGCTCTGAAATTATTGTGTTAGATGATAATTCTACTGATAGAACTGCTGAAATTTGTTCAAGTTTTGACAAAGTTTCTAACATAATAAAACCAAGAGGAACTGATCTAGATGAAGTACGCGATAGAAACTATCTTTTTGAAACTGCACGAAAAAATAATCCTGATTTTATTTTGTCAATTGATGGCGATGAGATTTTAATGCCTGATGCACATGAAGTATTACTTGAAGAAATGTCCGTAGTCTATCCTAATTCGGATGTTTTTGACTTTCAATTTTTAACTCTTTGGGATAATGTTAACACAATTAGAACTGATGGAATTTTTGGAAACTATTGGCAAAAAAGATTGCTAAGAATGAAGAACCAACCATACTCGTTGTTACTTGTTGAAAATGATAATCCTGGCAATCTTCATTGTGGTAGTATTCCACCAAACAGTAAAGGATTTGCCAGACCAGCTAAAAGCAGTGTAAAAATTTTTCATTTAGCAAGTTTAGATAAGAAAGTACGTAAACAAAAATATGATTATTACACAAGAACTGATCCTGATAGTGTATTAACTGGTGCATACAAACACATGATTTCAGGTGAAGGTGAATTTTCAGGTCCAAATGGGATTGAACTAGAGGAACTACCAAAAGAGTTTACAGTTAATTTATAGTAGAAATATTGAAACGGATATAGAGAAAATGAACAATTTTGATTCTGGGTTAAGAGAACAAAGTGTCACTTCACAAATTGATATTGTTAGTAATCAAAGTAGTGTCTTAGTTGTCACCAAAAATCATGAATTGTTTACAAATAAACTTGCAGCAAAAGAATGTACTATTGAAATTGCCGAAACAAAAAATGAT
>CAZKZG010000002.1:0-3658 GCA_964557215.1 uncultured Candidatus Nitrosopelagicus sp.
ACATTGACACAGAACAAGAAATGTTAGGCTATGGAATCGGAATCATAGTGCTAAACATTGGAATGTACTTTGTAGCACCAGCAGTTGTAGTAATTGCATTAAGTAAAAAACTTAGAAAATAATAGATCAAATTTCTCAGTAAAGTCTCGTAGTCAGATTTTTTACTAAATAAACCAATTACAGGTATGGATAGTTGCGGCATACCATCAATAATTTTTCCCTCATTATATGCAGCAAAAAATGAACTAGAGACACCACCATGCATTGAAGATCCATCATGCATTGGATATGTAGTGGTAGTTACCATTGGAATTCTTTATGTATTATACAGATTTTTGACCAGAGGAATGAGCAGAAAAGGACGTCGTGAGGCACTATGGAATTTCTTGTTTAGGCGAACCAAAAAGAATTAAATGCACATGTAATAGTGAAAAAATATGCCTGAACATGTAGACGAAAA
Organism: uncultured Candidatus Nitrosopelagicus sp.; assembly: GCA_964557215.1. Classification (GTDB taxonomy): domain Archaea; phylum Thermoproteota; class Nitrososphaeria; order Nitrososphaerales; family Nitrosopumilaceae; genus Nitrosopelagicus. The sequence goes on from CAZKZG010000002.1 coordinate 461, forward strand.
AACAGGTAAGCGTCTATACCACGAAAATGAAACAACTTTAAACATTGAAAAGGCAATTTTATCAAAATTTGAGCCAAAAAGTGGAAAGGGAAAGCCAAGCTACATGCATCGTGAACTTGATGACGAGGAACCAATGGATGTAGAGAGAACACTAGATGACGATGGAAATCTTGTGTTACAACCAAAATCAAAATTATCACTTTATGATGTAGAGTACAAACTTGATGGGCTGAATGTAGTTCCAGTAGACAAGAACACAGGAAAAACACTTGATGAGAAACAAGTCGATGATCTTCGAAAACAGCTTCTAAAAAATTGGAACTTTGAAGATGAGGATGCTGAGGATGAGTAAACTATGTGTGAAGAATTAGAGTCAATTCAGGCACAAATGCTTGTAAATGTAATTGCCAAAATGCGAAAAGAGACAAAAGCAAAAAAACAAGAAATTATTGCAGTGCAATAAATTTTTGAGTTACTTTTTATTAGAGTAATAAATTTTGGAATTCAGTGAGGGGTATTACTGCTTAAAATCCAAAGAGCGTTAACTCCTGCTCTTAACGGCAGATACCAATCTGTCCTCACTGTTTTTAATCTATAGTTATATTGACCATGAGCTTATTGCAAGTAAATGGCATCAGAAAGTTCTGGTCTTTATGAACCACGTTGTATTGAAGTGCAGCATCAAGATGGTGTTAGATTTGCTGCTATAATTGACAAAAACGGCGAGAAAATTGCAGGTGGCTTTCGAGAAGGTATAGTTCCATATGATGAAGATGAAAATAGGTTGCATGACTTTTACAAATCTGCAGTAGATCTTTCTTTCCGACATGATCATCTTTCAACATCATTAGGTGCGTTAAACTACATTGCATCAAGAAGAAACAAGGTAGTTTTGATTAGTTTTCCATTCCCAATAAGTGAGAACATTCTTCTAGTCTCAGCTGAACCTGGTCTAGATATTGAGAAACTAGCAGAAAGTGTAGTTAATATTTTCACTGACGATTCTTTGGCATCTGACTAAACTAGTCAACCACATGAATTAGTTCCTTTAACTGTCTCCTTGATTTTGGTGGTCTTTTTTTCACTGGATAACCTATGCAAAGAAATGATGTTGGTCTTAATGTAGTTCCAATTATCTGTTTTACTTTTTCTTCATCAAACATTCCAATCCAAATACTACTAAGACCAAGTGCTGATGCTGCTAGTTGAGAGTATGCAGCAGCTAATGTTGAATCCTGAATTGAAAATTTCGAAATAACATCTTTTGGAAAATCAAGTTTTATTCTTTCTGGATTCATACAAAAAACTAAAACCACTGGTGTTTTGACATATGGTTGATTATTTGCAGCTTTTACAAGACTGTCTTTTTTTCCCTCATCTCTTACATAGAAAATCTCAAATCCTTGATAATTTCCAGCAGTGGGTGCGGTATCGGCAGCTGCCAATATTTTATCAATTTTCCACATTTCAACTGGATTATTAGAGAATTTTCTAGTAGAACGCCTTGTAGCCATAACGTTAAAAATTTCAGTATTAATTTTCTTTTTTGGTTTGTCTTTTAATATGCTGGAAATTAGTCCAAGTCTTAGGGTTAGGTCATTAGATGAGTCATCTTTTGGCTCGTAGCCTTTTGGCCATGACATTTTTTTATCTATTTTTTTGTCCATATTCCAATCTAGCCATATTTGTTAAAAACAGTTCTTATTTCTTAAGATCTGAAACAAAAGACTCACTTGCCTTTTTCATCGATTTAACGTCTGAAGATGTGTGTGCGTCTGAGATAGCACCAAGCTTACCTGGTAAGAAAAATATTCCATCTTTTGCAATCATTTCAAAATGATATTCATGAAGTTTATCTGTATCACATTTTGATGCATCTGTTGCATTTGTAATAGATGTAATCCCATCTTGTAGGAAATGGGTCATAAACAGTGAGCCTTTTCCAGTTATTATCACATCATCTTTGAAAATTTTTGATAACATTTTTCTCGTGTCGTTTCCAAACCCATTAATCTTAGTGTAAAGTGATTTCCCTTTTTTCTTAATTGTCTGTAAGTTTGAATAACCTGCTATCATACTTAGTGGATTTGCAGAAAATGTTCCGCCGCCTATGTAGGTCCTATTTACTTTAGAATGAGTTGATGTGTTTGCATGCTGCATAATTTCTTCTCTTCCACAAATAACACCAATTGGAAAGCCACCACCAACAATCTTACCAAGTGTTACAATATCAGGTTTCAGATTCATTGTTTCATACAAGCATCCATACCTAAAACGGAATCCTGTCACGATTTCATCCAACATGAAAAGGGAGTTGTTCTTTTTTGTAAATTCATCTATGCCCTTAAGATAATCTTTTGTTGCAGGAATTGCACCTCCTCCACCTAATACTGGCTCAATTACAACTCCGGCAAGATCATCCTTAACTGCCTGTAGCATAGAAAGTGATTTTTCCAAGTCATTAAATGGCAATGATATAATGTGTTTCTCATCAGTAAGACCTTCACTCTCGGATTCATTAAATGGCCAGTTTACAGTTTTCAGTAAATCTGTTGTATATCCATGCCATCCACCATCAACTTTGGCAATAATTTTTCTTCCAGTAACTGCCCTTGCTAGTCTTACTGCATACATGGTAGCCTCAGTGCCGGTGCTGACATATCGAATTTTTTCAGCTACAGGAACAGCCTTTGCAATTTTTTCAGAAAGCATAATTGCATTCTGATTTGCGGTTCCATGCATCCAGCCTTTTTTGATTTGTTGTATGGTTTGTAATTTGATATTTTTTTCAACATGGCCTAAAATCAGACTCCAATGCCCCATCCAATAATCTACATATTTGTTCGAATCAACATCCACTAGAAATTTTCCCTTTGACGATTTTGTGACAAATGGATATGGCTTGAAAAATCGAATGTTATGATGAACTCCATTAACATGAAATTTTTTAGATTCTGCAAAAAGTTTGGCAGATTTTTTAGTTTTTTGCTTGTAGATTTTTAATGTGTTTTTCATTTCTAATTTCATCATTTTTTGATGAATATATTACTGATCGCAAATTTGTGCATTTTGAGGCTAATTTTTGAATGGTTTATATTCGCAGATTAATGCAAAGTTTTTGCATACGTAACGCAAGAGCGGCGCTTGTGATGAAGTATGGTATAATTGCCATTTTGTGATTTACAGGCCTCCAGTTAC
>CAZKZG010000003.1:0-9897 GCA_964557215.1 uncultured Candidatus Nitrosopelagicus sp.
GAATGTGTTGAATGCTGTCATGAATGATGTGCCAGACTGTGTCTGTAGTACTGTGTTATCACGAATTTCTCTCAAGAACTGTACCTGTGGTGCCATTTCAGAGCCATATGCTGCAGTTGCAATTAGACATCCACCGCCTTCTGCAGCCTCAGTTTGTTCTATTTGTTCAAATTCATTTAGTCCTTTTTCTATATTAAATGAGTTCAAAGTGTTTTGAAATTCCTCTTCTGTTGACTCAAAATTCTTTGCTAGGTTTGAAAACTGTAATGTATAGAGTTTCTGTGGAGTTTTTATCAAATATACGTTAATTTTGATTAAAGAGCTCTCTGATTCAGTTAATGTAAAATCTTGAAGAACAACAAGTGAGTAAGCTTCGTAGCCTTGATGTTGTGTTAATACTTCACCTAATACGACGATAGCACCTGATGTTATTGCTGGTTGTAATGTTTTGTCCAAATCTTCTACATGTTGCTTAAGAGTAACACCGTGAGAGTCGAAGGAATCTTTGACATTAACAGTAATTGCTGGTGGAAGACCATCTAATTCTGGTCCAACAGCTGCAACGTTTGGAGAATCTGAATTAGTCTGTGGTGGGTGTTGAATTAACCAACCAGCCGGCGCTGAAAATGAAAATCCCAATTCTTCATCAATGTATGTTTCACCATAACTGATTTTAGGAGGAGGTGTAAAACCAATCAGTCTTTCAGGCGGATTCAAATTTAGTAAGTCAGGTACATCAGAGCGATTCATTTTTGATGTTTTAATTATTTTAGATGCCTCAAGATCTATTGGTCTATCTTTTTGATCCGTTTCAAGTGATGCAATTTTATCAAGTGTTTCAAAACTTTCCTGCGTTGCTAACCTTCCAAAAACTGTGTATTGACCATCAAGGAAAGTAGAGTCTTGATGAACTATGAAGAATTGTGATCCAGCGCTGTTAGGATCAGCTGCTCTTGCCATAGATACAATACCTCTATTGTGTTTAATGTCATTAAATTCTTGATCAAGGAACTGTGGAGGACCTCCTTTTCCCCAGGTATCTGGTTTGTCTGTATCATATCTTGTGTGAGGATCTCCACCCTGAATCATAAAGCCTGGTATAATTCTATGAAAAAATGTGTCTTTGTAATAATTTGAATTAAATCCACTTCTACCCTCTGCAAATTGAGTAAACTGTGCTACATGGTTTGGTGCATCATCTGGAAAAAACTCAATTACAAGTTTTCCAGAATTTGTTTCTATTACAATAATTTCGCATGATCCAATACACTCTTCACTTTCATCCATTTTCAACTCAAATTCACCAAGATTAACAGGTGATTCCTCGTTTTCAGCAAAAGTAAGTGGAGTAAAAGCAAGTAGTATGATTCCTAACAAAATTAGAGGTAATTTAGCCACATTTGAAGAAAAAATTGGTCTAATAAAAATGGGATCAACAAATCAATTATTAACGAAGTTTTTGTTGAATTTGTTTATGGATTCTGATGAAAAAATTCATGTGCATTTAGTATCTGTTTGGAGAGAAGGTGGCTCATTTTTGAGTATTGGTGGTAAAGAAGGAATGCTCTTCCTAACTGACAAACACCTAATGTTTGTAAGAAAGACTGAAAGAATGAAAAAATGGTGGAAGGCAGTTGTAACAAGACAAGTAGTTACATTGATTCAAAACAGCAATGTAATGATTTCTCATGATGGATATGATGAAGAAGATTTGATGGTTGATTTGGAAAACAAGAAAAAGACTAGTGAGGTTTCTTTTAATAATATTTTGAAGATGGAGATTGAGAAAAATTCATGGGGTAATGCTTTGAAGTTAAAAATGGTCGAGGATGGAAAAAAGAATGATTACCAGTTTACGATTGTCCAAGATTGGGTACATTATCCATTAAAAGATCCTACACGATTTCTTAAAGTAAACTGGACACCATTTGTTGATTTCATAAAAGAAAGACAAACAGTTAGCGAGTAACATTGAATAAAGTTTTTGCTGTTGGAGTGGGTCCCGGTTCACCTGCTTATGTGACAAATGTGATCAAGGATGTAGTTTCCAAATGTGATGTCGTTATTGGTTATGGTTATACATTAAAGACAATTGAGGGTTTGATTGGTGGGAAAAAGACAATCGAGGTTAATATGAAAAATCAGGAGGAGGTATATCAGAAGATTGCTGGTGAGGATAATCACACAATACTTGTTCCATTCACAGGGGATGTAAACTTCTCAGAGTCGGAAGTTGTAGATAGGTTAATTGAGATTTTTGATGAAGTGGAAATAATTCCAGGGATTAGCTCTACTCAAGTAGCTGCATCAATGGCAAAAGTTCCAACTGATAAATCCAAAGTCATTACAATGCATATTTCAACCTCAATTGAAGGAAAGAAATTAGAACTTCAAAAAGCGTTGATTGACGGCTTTAATGTCATACTAGTTCCACGCCCTTGGCAAAAAGTTCCAGAAAAACACTTCATGCCGTCTGAGATTGCATTATACTTGAAGAGAAATGGGTTTGATACATCAAAGATGAAAGTCCATGTTTTTGAGGCAGTCACCACAGAAATGGAGACCGTGTTTGAGGGTGTAGTGAGTGATTTGGAAGGCAAGGAATTCTCTGATCTTTGTGTAATGGTGTTTAATCAGGCAACACTTGAATCATATGTGAATTTTGATTAGTTATGCGAAAGCCACTTTCTAGCCTTGAGTTGAAAAAGATTCTTGAAACTGCCAATGAGCGAGATTTGTTTTTGGTTGGCCACATGTATATTGAAAATACCATTGACCGGATACTGGAGAAAAAATTCAATATTCCTTCAGAATCCATCGACAATACGCTTTTTACAACAAATCTCAAAATGGACATTCTAACTGAATCGGGTCTAATCAAGGGTAAGGTCAAAAAAAATATCGAGTTGTTGGCTAGAATTCGAAACAGATATGCCCATAAGTTAGAGCCAAATGAGCAGAGGATTTCAAACTACATTAGAGAGTTGGAATTTCTTGGAATTGCAGTAAAACTGGTTGGAATTAACAAAAAATTCGAAAAATATAGAATTTGTACAAACAGAACTTTTGTCAGTCTGAATAAAATTCTGAAATAATGAATCTAGTGGCTATGACCACAGCCACATCCACTATGTTCTTCATGACCTTCCTGTGTCATCTTTTCTCGGCATTTTCCACATTTATCAGAATCGTCTGGACTAAAGAAGCTGATTCCGCATGCTACACATGTTTTTCCCATACAAAAAATGGGTAAACATCCCCTATTTATCTGGCATTTTATACTGGCTTTTCTAAGGCGCCTGACATCTCAATCATGTACATTTCTACAACACCACCAATAACCAATAGTGCAGTCACAATCCCAATTTCAACTAAAATAATGGTTTTTTCTGCAAAAATTGACTTTCTTTTTAGTAGGGTTTTTGCAAGTAGAAAGCTTCTTGACATTGCAATGGAATAAGCTGCCAATTCCATTAATCCAAATGGTGTAAGTAAAAGTGCCAGTGGATTTACCTCGCCCAATTCTGGAGTTGCTGTTTGTATGGCGGCAAAAGCAAATCCCGTAGACCATGCAGAAAAAAATCCCCAAATTGCCCCAAAGCCTGGGATAAACATTGGTATAGCGATTGTTAGATTGTGGGTGAAAATCAGTGCAGAGTCTACCTGTTCTAACACCTCCTCAAAATAATCCATAATTTCAGCTACTTCATCTGGTGTTGGTTCTGCTGTTGTTCCCAAGCCAAAAATCAGGCAAAATATTGCCGTGAATATGAAAAATGTGATAACTCTAAGATACATCTATTATTCTTTTTCAAGTGATAATTTGAGGTTTTGTGGTGGTTTTGAATGTAGTTTAAGCATATTTGCCAGTGCCAACCCTTTTCTTTTTTTGTGGTTTTGAATGTGCTTTAATCATATGTCTCATTGTTCTTTCAGGATCAGAAAATTTCATATGACATATTTTACACATTAAATTTGCCGTAGTTTTAGATTTTTTTTTGAATAAATCCAATTAATGAGGATATGGTTGGAATGTATATAATCTAGCTTCAAATTTGAGGTTTTAGAGAATGTCTTGAAGTACTGCTTCATCTTTGAATGTGTTTTTGATGATATCAGATGGTATTGTGATTTTGAATTTCTTGGTGTTTCCATGAGTTCCCTGGTGGACAATTCTACCACTGATGATTCCTGACATTTCAATCTCGCTGAGCATTTGGGTCACCCGTCTCTGGGTTAGCTCTTTTTGGCGAATTTCCTTACAAAGTGATTTGTAGGTCATGTATGTCTCTCCGGTGGATATTTCGGATGATTTCATGACTGCTAAAATCAAGAGTTTTTCGTGGAGTGGGTATGATTTTAGTGCTACAATTTCCTTATTTTCTTCAATTTTCTGGCTAGCCTGTCTAACATTTTCTTCTGTAACTTTTGGTTGTTGTGTTCTTTCAGCAATTTCTGCTGCAACCCTAAGAAGATCAATTGCCCTTCTGGCATCGCCTGATTCTCGGCTTGCCATAGCAGAACATAGGTTAAGTGCTGCGTCTTCTACCATGCCATCTGAGAAGGCGACTTGGATTCTGGCATTAAGAATTTGTTTTATTTGATCAAGATTATAGTTTGTGAAAACTATCTCTTCTTCACTAAGACTGCTAATCACACGTGGGTCTAGCCTCTCTTTGAATGTGAGGTCATTTGATACGCCTATTAGGGTCAATGAGCCTGTTTCTAATCTCTCATTTGCCCTGGTAATCTGATAAAGTACGTCTTTGCCAGTTTTTTGAATGAGTTCGGCTAGATAGTCAATCTCATCAATTACAAAAACTGCGTTGACTTCGTGTTTTGAAATAACATACAATATTCGATTGAAAACTTCACTAATTGATAGTCCTGTGCTTGGAAGCCACATTTTTTCATCATTTGTCTTCTGGCTAGAAAGACCTAATTGCCTTCCAAAGCTTACCAAAAGGCCGTATAGTGTGGTTTCTTGTTTTGCGTTTGTATAGGCTAGTTTGATTGGGAAAGAACCCTCCTCAACTCTTTTCTGAATTTTAGATAGTACCTTCTTTATGACTAGGGTCTTGCCTGTTCCGGGCTTGCCATACACCAATAGGTTTGATGGTCTTGAATTCATGAGAATTGGAATTAATGATTGGGTTAATTGCTCCTGTTCCGGATCCCTATGTAGGATTGTTTCGGGAATGTGGGTAAAATGTAATACATCCCTGTTCTTGATTAGGGATCTTCCGCTCTGTGCGGCGTCTAATAGTCGATCAACTGGGTCTGATACTGTTGTGCTCATTTTGAGATCATTTATTATTTCAAACCATGAGTTCAACTGATCTTATTGTAATTTTTTACAATCTTGATCGTTCTCATTGACTATCTCTTGATCGCTCTGATCGCTCCCACACACCTTCATTTCTAATGAGAGATGAGAAATTAATAGAAAAAATTAGTGTTGTTTTGTTTGTCACTAAAAAAATTTTTTAATAAAAAAAGAGTGGAAAGATAGGTGTGTGGGTAAGAGAAAAAATAAGAGGTGTTAAAGTGATGTGAAGAAAAAAGAAAAGAAGGAAGATTTGACCCCCTTATTTCGACTGCAGGCGTTAACATGGTCATTAACATTGTTAATATCGAAAAACAAACCCCTCCATTTCCAGTCTAGGCATGAAATCCTAACACAAATGAAAAAAAGGATGATTGTGTTGTTAACATATGAAAACAAGCCCAGGCGTGGGCTAGGCGTGTCAAAGTTAACAATGTTATTTGTTAACAAATCTCAGAGGATCAGTTCATGAGTTAACAAAGGATCCTTCATGATCTAATATGACAAAGAAACAGGTTAGAATAGACGTAGAGGACAACGACGGCGTCAAGACCAAGATCTCCATAGAGGGAAACGTCACCAGGGACAAAGTCCTCAAGATTTTTGAATTAATGGAAATGGTCAATATTGAAGAACATGACAATGGGCCAAAGATAGACTCGGTGGGAGGTAAAATATGGCACATAGTAGACAAATACTACCCAACAGGCAGATTTACCTCATCAGAAATTCTCGAGCGGTTTGAGGATGAGTATAATGAACCCATAAAACTTAGTGTAATTTCGACATATTTATCCAGGTTTACCTCAAAGAACAAGGTTCAAAGAGCCAAAAGAGGCAGAGAATGGGCTTATCAAACTATTATCTCCCCAAACTCCCAACCTCAGGCACAAAAATAACCTTTTTAATCTAAAAACAAAATAGTTTTTTGATGGGTCTTTTCAAAAAGAAAAAAGAGATTGTCATAACTGGTACACTTTGTCAAGTGTGTGGAATGAATTTTACCTCAACTGATAGATTAGCCCGGCATATGTTCAAAGCCCACGGTAAACGAAAACAGAGTTCTCCAGGTTATGGGTGCCCAAACTGTTGATCATCAAACTAAATACAAAAATCTCATTTTAACTATCTAAAACCTATTTTTTAATGTTAAAAACTTGATTTTTAATGACTAAAATTAGTTATTGAATTGGTTCATGTTCAGGAGACTTTAGAGGTTTATTTTCCAAAAATTCTCGTAGTATGTATGTAATTGCTTGTGATTTTGATGTTATACCAAGATCAAATGCTTCTCTACTCTGCGCAAACCGTGCAATCTTATCATACAGCCCTTGTGGAATCTTAGTTGTCTTCCATTTACCACTATTTGGGTCACTCATGGATAATATATGGTACAAAATTATAAAAATATTATGAATATTGGTGATTTTCTAAGAAATGTGTACTTTTCTAACTACTAGGTGGTCTCCTTCCAGGCCAATTTTGACATAATCACCCTTTTGCATCTCCAAATACCTTCGAAACTGCTTTGGGATTGAAATTGTGCCTCCAGATGTAATTTTTACAAGCTCTTCTTCGGCCTCACTCATACATTATTATATGAAATTATGATATTAATTATTTTGTAATTATATTTTTTAATAATTTAATGTAAAAAAATGAAGTAAAATGGTCAAAAAACCAAAAAATGACTTTGGAAAAAACCAGAGGATTATGCTGTTTGTGGGGCTATTTCAGGTGCTGGAGTTTGGTCCAATCCAAGCCTTTCGCGGCCTTTTTGAGTAATTGAGTATCGGTATGGTTTGGTTCTCATATTTCTTTCAACAAATCCATCCTCAAATAATTTCTTCATTGTCCTGGAAATATGCTCTCTGCTTTTGCCTAATGTGACCTGAATATCACGTGACGTCATAGACTTCTCTGTGATTAATCCTAACACAACTTCAAGCGTATTATCAAAGCCCATGTTAGGCGTCCTTCGTGGTTGACTAGTCGTAGGCACGGATTTTGGTTCTCTGGACGTAGCCATAGGCACGGATTCTTGTATTTTCTGCTCAAAACTTGCAAAATTCCTGGGAATATCAGGCGTGTTTGAGATACTTTCAATATCAATTGCGTCTAAACGAATCTTCATATCAATTAACTGTCTTTCATAGAATTCTAATCTCTCCATTTCAGCCTTATTTTGTGCATTAGAGCCCGAAATTTGTCTTATTTTTAAATATGCAAATAGTGAGAATAACCCTACAAATATTGGTAATATCACGCCTAGAATCACGTTAGGATCAGGAATTTCTACTAACATGATGCAACATGACAAGTTTGTGATTTATCGTGATAGGACAACATTAATTCACATTTTGCATCAAACTAAACATCACATTATAGATGTGTAGATTAGATACAAACACTAACACCAAAACACTTCATGTAGACAAAATTAGGCACAGATTACATACCTGTGGTCTGTTTCACTACACGCTCAATCAAACCTAGTATATCACGCTCGCGCTCTGGGAAAACATCACCATCTTTTATCACAGAAACCTGCTCAGTGAGCCTAGATATCACATTAATGTCATCAACAAGCAGTATGTCCAGCGCTCTAAGCACAATAAATGAGTAATACAACCGTGCAAGCTTCTCCCGTGATTGTGATACTTGCCTGTAATACGCACCTTTTGTTATAGTAAATTCAGTATCAGACAAACCCTTCTGTTTTAGAATAATTTCAATTTGCCGTGGTGTAAACAGTGATTTTTTGATAATTTCAGTTAAAATATTAGGAAAATTATTAGAACCCATACCGCTCATAGCTATACAAATCTGTATACTAGTACTAAAATAAAAGATTAAAGCACCCATCTCGATCGTATGGCATGGTCGGCAAAGTAGAAAAATTACTATTATCTAGGAGTAAAAAGTCTCCAGTAGTCTTTGTTTTAATAGATTCAGAGGTTTCAAACATAAAATCATCCATAAAACTTGCCAAAGATGCTGAGAAGTTAGGCGCAGGTTCAATTCTTGTAGGTGGGTCATCAGCCACAGACCAAATGGAAATGGCTGAGGCAGTAGGTAGTTTGAAGAAGGCAGTTAAAATCCCAGTTGTTTTATTCCCAGGAAATGTTACAGGTGTAGTCCCACAGGCTGATGCCATACTCTTTAGTTCATTGTTAAACTCAGAAAACCCATACTTTATCTCCCAGGCACAGGCCTTGGGAGCCCCAAATGTCTTAAAATTCGGCTTGGAGGCACTTCCTACAGCATATTTGGTTATAGGAGAGGGCACATCAGCCTGGTTTGTAGGTGCTGCAAGGGGAATTCCCTTTGACAAGCCAAAAATTGCAGCAGCATATGCCCTAGCAGCCCAATACATGGGAATGAGATTTGTCTATCTTGAAGCTGGCTCAGGTGCCAAACAAAACGTCACACCAGAAATGGTCAAAACTGTAAGAAGCCTCTTCAAGGGATTTCTGATTGTTGGTGGCGGAATTAAGGATGCCAAAACCGCAAAGACATTAGCAAAAGCCGGAGCTGACGGTCTGGTAATTGGAACGCTATTAGAGCAGACCGGTGGTCTAAAGAAATTCACCGAAATTATCAAAAGCATTAGAAAGTAACCCTTCTCGGGAACAATTTTGGCTCGATGTAAAAAATGTAATTTTGAATCCGCAGACCTGATCTGGGATAAATCATACCATGAAATTACTGGTAAATGGAGGCTATTTCACAGCACACAAGGCAGGCCTCACGATTGTCAGTCAAAAGCTGTCATAGAAGAGCCAGCAGAGGCACCAAAATCACTCGTAAAATGCCCAAAATGTGATCCACTTCTTGATAGCGCTTGGATGAAGCCAGAGAGTTTACAAAATCATATTAAGGTTGAACATTTCGGATTTTGGTAGAATTTCCCCGTCAGCAAAAGCCACAGATCATGGACAAAGACACATTTGTGAAAATTCGGGCATTTCTACTTTCTGAAGTTGATGAAGAGAAACGCTGCGATTCTTGGATTAATGCACACCATCACTAAACCGTAATTTCATACACCATCTTTACATCATCTGATGTTATCTCAGCTTGATGTATTCGTAGGCCCCAACTTTGTTATCAAAACAATACTGGGTTTTCTGAAATTCCTTCCTAAATTCGGCAATTTTACCCGTCATTTCACCCGGTTCCTTCTTGTCAATGACTACATCTTTGATCATAGAGGCAATCTCTTTCATCTCAGATTCCTTCATACCAAGTCGTGTAATCTCTGATGTTCCAAGTCTAATTCCACCAGGATGCATGTAGTGGCGGTTTGCCTTCAAGTCGCCAGGAATTAGTTGACGGTTGACAATGATGTTTGCCTTTTCTAAATCAGCTTCGATTGTTCCGCCATCACCAAAATCTAAAACATTAACAACTGTCTGATGAGATTCTGTATATCCTCGTTTCTCACCTAAAACTTTGAAGCCAACATTATTCAATTCTGAAGCTAATGCCTTTGCGTTGTTAATTGTCTGGGCTGCATAGTCTTTACCAAATTCCAAAGCCTCTGCAAAAGCAACTGCTTTGCCGGCCAT
>CAZKZG010000004.1:0-4411 GCA_964557215.1 uncultured Candidatus Nitrosopelagicus sp.
GGTTCACAAGTATGAAACTACTTGGAATGATCTTCCATACAAGTTTGAAGCAGGTACACCTAATGTTGCAGATGTTATTTGCTTTGCAGCTGCAAATGATTATCTTACAAAGATAGGAATGGACAATGTTAGAAGTCATGAAGTCGAGTTAACAAAATATGCACTAGAAAAAATGTCTAATGTAAAAGGTTTAACAATATATGGTCCAAAAGATCCTCAGAAGGCTAGTGGAGTAATATCTTTCTACTTTAATGATGATCATCAACATGATGTTGCAACAATAATTGATAAAAATGGAGTTGCAATCAGATCTGGTCATCACTGTGCGCAAGTTTTAATGGAAAAACTAAATGTGGCTGCAACCAATCGTGCTAGTTTTTACATTTACACTACAAAGGAAGAAGTTGATACTTTAATTGACTCACTTGAACAAGTTGCAAAGGTGTTCAAATTATGAGTGGAGACCCAATCTATACTGAGATGATTATAGAATATTCCAGAAATCCATCAAATTATGGCAAGATAGAAGACGCTCACATTAAAAGACATGACAGTAATCCTTTATGTGGTGATAGCATAGATCTCTATCTTAACATTGATGATAAGAAAATATCTGATGTAAAATTTGATGGAAAAGGATGTGCCATATGTATGGCATGTTCATCTGTTCTAACTGAGATGATCAAAGGTAAGAGTCTTGAAGATGTAAAGAAATTCGAAAAAGATGAATTACTCTCAGAACTAGGTCTTGAACATCTAATAAAGACTAGTCCTGTAAGGATAAAATGTGCTTTATTATCACTAAAGGCTCTCAAATATGGAATTTATTCTTATTTTGCTGAAAAAATGAATGACATAGAATCAGCAGGAAATTTGAAAGAAGAGGCTGCCAATCTATATTGAAATCTCTAGATCTAATAATATCACAAATTCGCAGAGTTATATTTGATAATTTTAATGATATAGATACCAGGTTTAATAATGATCAAATACTTGAATTACTCAAAAAAGATCAGACATTTGATCAAGCAATAACGATTGATCATCTTGAATCTCATTTTCAAAAAATTGAAGATGACGGACTAGTTCGTTGCATCGCACAAAATTTCACAACAAAATGGTTCAAGTTATATGATGAAATGGAAAAATCAAATTGTAATTCATGTAATAATGATGTATTTTTAGGTAATAACGAACCAAAAGTTTGTTACAATTCTGAATGTGGTGCTACACTTTAGAATTATTCCCATTGGCTGCATCCTCAAGACATTTTATCATAGGTAGTTTTTGTCCGGTTAGATATCTAACCAATGCACCACCTGCAGTACTAATATGATTCACTTTTTCTGATAAATCATATTTTTTCAGAGCAAAAGTTAGATGCCCTCCGCTTACAATTGACGTTGCCATTGAACTAGATACTGATTCTAGTAGCGACTTCGTTCCAAATTGAAAATTTTCTTTTTCAAAAAACCCAGCAGGACCACTAATGAAGATAGTACCAGCACCACTAATCATTTTTGAATAATAATCTATAGTTTTTTGACCCACATCGAAAATCTGATCATCTTTGTTTAGATCACGAACATCAATCTCTAATCTTTCATCGTCTTTATTTACTGCAATATCAACTGGAGTTGAAAAAACGTCTGGGTATTGACCAATTAGTGTATGTGCCTCTGAAACCAATTTTTCTTCATTTTTAATATTTAGAGGAAATTTTATCCTTCCCTGTGCACGAAGAAACACATTTGCTATTAAACCAGTTAATAGAACATGATCAGCTCTTTCCTTCTCAATTAGCATATTTAGTGCACGTAATCGGTCATCAACTTTTGAACCTCCTAAAATTATTACAAATGGAGATTTTGCAACAGTTAGAATATTTTCTAACTGTTTAACCTCTTCTTCAACTAATTTTCCTGCACATGTAGGAAGAACTTGAGCAAATCCAACCAATGAGGGATGTGTTCTATGTGCACTAGGAAATGAATCTAGTACAAATAAATCAAACAGATCTTTTAGGCGTTGAACCATTATTGTTTTTGCACTTTCTTCTAATGTAAATTCATAATTTTCTTCAGCACAAAGTCGAAGATTATCTAGTAGAATTATTTCATTGCTATTCATGTTTTTAATTTCATTTTTTGCATGTGTTCCAATGACATCTGAGACATATCTAACTTTTTTACCACAGAATTTTTCTAACTCCTTTGCATGATTCTCCATTCCGACAAAATCATCTCTACCAACTCTACCTTGATGAGATATGACTACAATTTTTGCGCCATCAAGAGCTTTGATTGTAATAGAAACATCTTCAATTCTTTTATTACCTGTTATTTTTTTAGTGTCAGGATCTATTGGAACATTCATATCAACTCTAAGAAGTACTGTTTTTCCTTTAACATCATAATCATCTAATGTCCTAATCTTCACATTTTTTCTCTTGCAATCTAGTTAAAATTCGTTTATCCGATCCAATCTTAATTTAGTTTTTCAGTTTTTTATTGATAGTTCATATATTATATGAGAGATTACTATTAATTTAGATACTAATTGCAAAATATGTTATTTGGCATTCGCTCTAGACCATTTTTTCTATTGCTTGCTGCATTTTTAGTATGTACAATAATTGCATTATCTGAGATTACCTTTGAATCTGAGAAAAATTTTATGTATATGATACAAAATTCTTCTGGAAATCCTGTTCTAGATCTTGGTATCTGGCTCATCACAGAATCAGGTAACGTGTTTGTGATGCTTCCATTTAGTATTATATTACTAATTATTCGTAGAACTCGAAGAATAGGCATGACACTTTTAATTCTGATAGTTATTTCTACAATTCTTACTGGATACATTAAATGTGGTGTAGATAGAGATAGACCATTTCTAACTTGGGAAGGTACTGAGTTTCCTATTAGTATAGAACCTGATAGTTTTTCATTATTCTGTGAAGGAAAAAGCTGGACTGCTGGATTTCCCTCTGCACATGCATCTAGAGCAGCAATGTTTGCATTTGTTTTAACATATGTCCTTTCTGACAGATTTCCTAGATTGATTCATTTAATCTGGTTATATCCACTATTGATTTCATTTAGTAGAGTTTACATCCTTCAACATTATCCACTTGATGTTATAGGAGGTACAATTCTGGGAATATTTCTTGCAGGAATTGTTTCTAACAAGCTTAAACTTGATCAAATTTTCAGATCAGTCAAAACCTAAGTTTTCTAAAACATTTAAACTTGCAAAAACTATCGCATAGTTTTCTTTATCTTCATGATAGGTCCAATATCTAATATTTCTATCCTGGTCAGTTTTTCGTAATTCAAAAGTTACCCCAGTTGTTACAGTATAACCAATCCGTTTAGCGATCTTAGTATTATTCTTTGACATTAGAACTTTGAAACCCTTATTTTCTGAAAAGAAACCGATCTTTACCATTTCTTGAGCAGCTTCAGATGCATCTTTTTCATCTTTCAAATGAAATATCTTTACAATTGGAATTTGTGATGGATGAAAATCCATAATATACTTCGATACATCTAACTAATATTTTTGTAATATTCATAAATTGCGTTAAAATTCTTTACATTAAGTCAAAACCTGATATTTCCATAAATTTAAGCATGAAAAAAAATTAAAATTTTTATGGCAACATTAGTGTCAACTGCAAAAAAACTGTCAAAACAGAAATTAGAGCTTAGTAAAATCCGACGTTCAAGTGAAAAGGAGTTTAAGAAAGCAAAAGCAGTATCTAGAAAATATTCATCATCATTAACATCATTAGAAAAAAGAGTAAATTCCTCAAGGGAACATGCAGAAGATTTAGGCCAAATTCTTAATCAGAAAATTGCGCAGATGGAAAGCGTTCAAAGACTTAAAAACGCAGCAATTGAGAAATTAGGTTTTGAGACACAAAATAAGCAACAATTAGAAGGTGAGGCAGATTTTGCAAATACTCAAGAAGAGAAACAATCAATTGAATCAAGATTAAGAATTATTCTCAGTGTTATAGACGATGTTAAGAACGAAATAAAGCAACGAACTTCAATGGAAAAAAAATTGAAAGAATCAATTGATGAATATAATAAATCTAAATCAAAAGTATCTAGTAAAATCAAGAAAAATCTAGAATCAAAACCAATGCTGATTAAATTAGTAAAGGTAAGTAAGAATAAGGTTGAAACAACCGCAAAGAAATTTAATTCCAGTAAATCTCGTGAGAACTCAACTAAAAGTAGACTAATTAAAGTTTCATCTGAGCTATCTGAAATTCTGAAAAAGAAGGCAAAAGCTAAACCAAAGACAAGAAAAGCAAAAGCTAAACCAAAGACAAGAAAAGCAAAAACTAAAACTAAGACAAAAAAAACAAAAACTAACAATAAGTAAAAAAAATAAAAAT
>CAZKZG010000005.1:0-7063 GCA_964557215.1 uncultured Candidatus Nitrosopelagicus sp.
TCACCTATAGTTGAAAGCCATTGTTTGGCATATTCAATTGCCTTGTCATGATCCTGCACGTCAGTAATTACATCAAAATGCATTGTATGACCATCTTTGGCTTTAACATAAGTGTCGTAGACATGTATATCCATTGCCATATTATTTCATAAAATAAGGACTATTTAATTTAAACAACATCTATACTGATATTATTTAATTCCAAATCTAGAGAATATGCCTTCATTGTATTTGTATTCCCAGAATAAATGATCCATGGATATGGATTTAATCGCATGAATTTTTTATCTGTGTTAGATGGTATTGGTTCGGACGTAGGGTGTGAATGAAAGATGCTTACTATTTCAAGATTTTTTTGTTTTGCAATTTCATCTATCTTAAATTCTTCTTGCGGACTAATTGTAAAATTAATTTTTGATTTTTCTATATTTTCTGTTAGAAATACCTCAATAACTTTCCAACCACTTTTAATTTCTTGCCCAATTAGAATAGCACATGATTCGTAAGGTTCATTAGATCTTGCATGTTGAATTAGTTTTTCCTTATGTGTGTTTGATATAATTATTGATTTTTGCAATTGTCTTATTCTATTGGTTCATCTATAACAAATGTTGCTACCATCCATGGATGTACAATACACATGTACTCATATGTGCCTAAATCAAGTGTATTACTATCTAGACTAAAAGAGTCTCCAATCATTAACATGCCTGAATCAAACGTTTCCCCAAAATCAACGGAACTTGTTACAGTGTGAGGCATTTCGTCATTGTTTAACCATTCAATGACATAGCCTTGAGATACAATTGATTCATCAGGTTCATAGTCAGGGTTTCCTTGTTCAGCTGAACCTGCAAGAATTGAGATTGCAAATATTGGACCTTCAGGAATTGTTTCAACTACTTCTGCAATCTCTTCAACTTCCTCCGTTACTAAATATGCATTAGGACCGGTAAAACCAAATGCAACGTATAGTCCAACACCGCATCCTATCGCCAGAATGAAAATTATTCCAATTGGTTTTACATATTGTGGAATTTTCATTGCAAAATATGCAACTACAATTGCTGGTATTACAATCATAATTAGTAATCCAAAGTATACTGGCAGTGTAGAATTTTCAGTCATCGTAGTTGCAAATGTTCCAAATGCAAGGCAGATTGAAACAATCACCAGAACAACAGCTTTAGTTCTATTAGTCGTGGAAATTCCTCCTTCTAGAATCCCAGCTGCAAGTATAATCAAACCAATCATAGTGAGAAGTCCACTCAGTGCATGCATTCCGTCTATGAATGTGTGGGCAATTCCCGAATACGATGTTACCAGACCAGCAAGTCCAACAGCAGTCAGACCCGCACCAGGCATAATTAAATACCAATTACTCAATTTAGCTTTGATGGTTTTTCTGTAATATTTTATCTTTGTGAAATAACTATGATCGCTATTAGATTGGTATAAATTCGATATCTAGACGAGATAATTTATGGGTTTTAGTGAAATTCTAGAAATATCCAAACCAAGAATTGTAGTTCTTTTAGTAATAACTGCTGTTACTTCTATGTTTGCTGCAAGTAAACTAATAGGACCAGATCTTGATTACTGGGGTTTATTGCATATAATAATTGCTGGTGCACTAGCATCTGCTGGTTCAAGTGCATTGAACCACTATTATGATAGAGATATTGATCCGCTAATGAAGCGTACAAGCACTAGACCAATTCCTTCTGGTCGAATAAAACCAAATTCTGTTTTAATCTATGGTCTTACTGTTAGCGTTATTTCGGTAGTATATGGTGCACTAACTTTGAATTATATCTCAGCATTTTTTATCGCACTAGGAATTTTCTTTTATGTCATAATTTACACTGTTTGGCTGAAACGACTAAACTCTTCAAACATTGTTATTGGTGGTTTTGCAGGTAGTGCAGCATCTATGGCAGGTTGGTCAGCAGCCACAGGTTCAATGGATATTCTTGGTTTTCTAATTGGATTTCTGGTCTTCGTTTGGACTCCATCACATTTTTGGTGTCTTGCCATGAAAATGAAGGACGAATACTCGGAAGCAAAAGTCCCTATGTTACCAGTATTAATAGGAATGCAAAAAACTTCAACTTACATTTTAATAAATACTTTAATTCTTTTGCCATATTCTCTAATGCTTTATGCATTTGGAATGGGATTAGTTTATACTACTATAGCTGCTGCAGCAGGAGGATTGATGTTGGTATATCATTATAAATTAACAAAATTACCAACTTCAGAGTTTGCTTGGAAGGCTTACAAAGTGACTGCACCATATCTTACAATAATATTTTTAGCAATTGCATTAGATGCAGCATTTCATTTTAGATTATAACTTTTTAATTATTCTGTCCCAGGAAAACTTGCTTCATAGTCTTTTTCATTAGTTTCTTCAACTTGTTGTTTATATTCATCATCTTCTTCTTTTTCAGAAATAATTTCAATTCGTTTTGTATCTTTAGTCATCCATGAAACTGTAATCAGACCCATGATTTCTAAATCCAATAGAATTTTATTAAATTCGTGTTCAGGAATTATAATAGATTCTTTTGCAAGTAATTGACTAAGCTCTTTATCTGTAAGACCTTGTTTTTCTTTAATTTTTTCAAATACTTGATTTTTTATAGGGAGAGTCATTTTAACCATAGAATGTATTATTCATTTCTTGTGGCACTATCCTTGAAATTCCATCTTCCATCTTATCATACCATGTTTCAACTTCTTTACTAATGGATGGTTTAACTCGTTTCATGCCTAATGCAAAATTCTTACTTGTTATTTTATTTGAGATACTTTGCATAGCTTCTATTGCGGCTTCTCTACATAGGGCTGTTAAATCTGCACCTGAATAGTTTTGCGTTGCAACTGCAATTTCTTTTAAATTAACATCTGATGAAAGTGGCATATTTTCTGTTAAAACCTCAATAATACTTAATCTTCCCTTTTCATCTGGTGGTGGAACAAATATGCGTAAATCCAATCTCCCTGCACGTAACATTGCACTATCTATCATATCTGGTCTATTTGTTATACCAATTACAACAACTCTAGAATTAGAGCCTTCTTCCATTTCTGTTAGTAACTGACTAAGAATAGTTTCACCAACTCCACTTTCTTCACCAGATTTTAATCTGGCAAGAGAGTCCAATTCATCAAAAATTATTACACATGGTGATGATGCTTTTGCCTTTCTAAAAATCTCTCTTATAGCTTTTTCAGATTCTCCAACCCATTTTGATAAAATCTCAGGTCCTCTGACAAGTATCATGTTACCTCCACTTTCTGTTGATAATGCTCTTGCTAAGATTGTTTTTCCACATCCTGGCGGACCATATAGTAATGCACCTTTAGGTGGTTTAATCCCCATTTTTAGAAATTTTTCAGGTTCATTTATTGCAGAAATAAGATTTTCTTCCAAGATTTTTTTGGCTTCATCTAATCCACCAACATTCTCCCAAAAAATTTTCGAGCGCTCAACATAGAATTCTCTCATTGCAGTTGGAACTACTTCATGCATCGCATCATAGAAATCAATTATCTTAATTTCCATCGATTGAAGGATTTTGGATGGAATTTTTTCGGTTTCCAAATCTATTTCGGGTAAATATCTTCTAATTGATTTCATAGCAGCCTCTCTGCATAATGATTTCATATCTGCACCAGTGTACCCGTGCAGTTCTGATGCTAAGATCTTTAACTCAACATCATCTGCAATAGGCATTCCTCTAGTATGAATTTGCAAAACTTCTAAACGTCCATCTGCGTTTGGTACAGAAATTTCTATCTCTCTATCAAATCTACCAGGTCTACGTAATGCTGGATCGACACTATCTGGACGATTAGTTGCTCCAAGAACTATCACATTACCTCTATCAGTTAATCCATCCATTAATGCAAGTAGTTGTGCAACTACTCTTTTTTCAACATCACCATACGCTTCTTCCCTTTTTGGTGCAATTGCATCAATTTCATCAATAAAAATAATACTAGGAGAATTCTCTTTTGCCTCTTTGAAAATATCTCTTAATCTAGCTTCTGTTTCACCATAATACTTGTTCATAATTTCTGGCCCATTTATTGAAAACATGTTTGCATCAGATTCACTTGCTAACACTTTAGCTAATAGTGTTTTTCCACATCCTGGTGGACCGTATAACAGGATTCCACTATGAGGTTCTATACCTAACCTAGAAAATAATTCAGGATGTCTTAATGGCAGTTCTACTATTTCTCGCATTACTTTAATTTCAGATCTTAATCCTCCTACTTGCTCATATGTTATGCCAGCTTTTTTATCACCAGATGTTTCAGATAAAATAGTTAGCTGTGTTGGTCTCTCAATTTTGACTATTCCTTTTGGTGACACCTTTTTTATCTTAAAGTCCATTGAGTTTCCTAAAATCATTACTGAAATTTCGTCATCTTGACTAAGAGGCATTCCTTTTAGTCTATTTTTTACAAAGTCTGTGAATTCTTTATCTACTGTAACAATATCATTAATTGGCATTAGCGTAACAGATTTTGCTTGTACTGTTTTCACTTTTTGAATTTCAACTACATCATTTAGTGCTACTCCTAGATTTTTCCTTGTTTGCCCATCAATTCTAATTGTATCTGGATATTTTTCATCCTCATCAGAAGGCCAAATAATTGCACATGTTGTATTTTTTGCATTGATTTTAATTGCATCACCAGGAGATGCTTGAAGATAATCCATTGCATCAGGTCCAATACGTGCACGCTTCTTACCAACATCCCTATTTTTTGCTTCACCGACTCTCATTTGGAGTGGATCTATGTTTTGAACCAAGTGATTCCACCTATTTCATGTCCACGGACATTCGGCTCATATTCATAACTTCAAATTCACTTACACCATCAACTGATTTCACTGAATTTTCTAGAGAGTCCATCTGTCCTTCTGCATCATCAAGAGTAAATTGTGCTTTGATAAATTCAAGCCCAAACGCAAGAGGTTCTTTGGAATATTCTTTTAATTCAATTTTATCACTAAGGTTGTTCCTAATTGAATTTACTAGTTCATCTAAATTAATTTCCGTTCCAGTTGGAAGGATTTTAACAATTAATAGTAATCTAGCCATTTTTAAGGTCCTGAAAAATTACAAGATTCACATGTATATGATGTTGCTGATTCTCTGCAACTTTCACATCTCCATAATAAAATAGAATCACATTCTGGACAATTGAATTTAACACATTTGTCATTAGGCATAATATGTCTGTGGCAACAACTACAAATCGGAAATTCTAGATCTGATGACATATCAGTTTGACCTATAATTCAGAATTTATACCTTCCTTGATATTCTAGTCTTAATTTGGAATCAATTTTTTAATTTCATTACCAACTAATGTTTGTGCCGCTGTTAGTGAACCTTTTAATCCAAGTAATTTAATTATTGAACTTGTATGAAAATCAAAGTCATCCTGGGTTGAAATATTTTTTATCATTTCTGGTGTTATAAGAGTGAAAAGTTTGTTTACTGTAGAGTTATCAAGCCTAGAAAGTATTTTTCTAGCAAGTATTTGTTTTTCAAATTCTTTACCAAATTTCTCTCTCCACATATTCTCATAATTTAATAATTTTGATTTATCATTAGTTTTCAAATATTCAGAAATTGCCTTTCCAGCATAAATTCCTCCCATACCACAAGAAAATATTCCACCAGCAGTTGTTGGCTTGGCTTGCCCAGCAGCATCACCAACAGTAATTGTTGTGTTATCAACAAATTGACTAATCGGGCCTTTAATCCAAATTGGTGCATAAATTTTTCTGATTACAGAATAACTTCCCTTATTTTTCAAAAATTCATTAATTACATTTATTGAACTTATTGAGTTACCTGCAACACCTACTTTTCCAACTCCTTCACCAGAAGGAATTATCCATGCAAAAAACCCAGGAAATTTTTCTTGATCAAAGTAGACTTCTACCTGTCCTTCTTTAATCCAGTCAGCATATACTTCGTATTGTGCAGTTGGATACACGCCATTTTTATTTTTATTAACTAACATGGATGCACCCCTACAATCTACCAATATTCTACTTTCGAAATTACCAATTGATGTTTCTACTTTATTATTGATTCTATTTTTAAAACTGGCTTTTACAATTATTTCAGCTCCATATTGTTTTGCTTGTAATGCAGCTTGTTTATCCAGTTCACGTCTGTTGACAACAATTATTTGCTGTAATGTTGAGTCTATAGCAAAATAGTTACCATTGGGAGAAAATACTTTTGCAGAATTTATTCTTGAATCAAATGATTTCACTGATGGCTTAATTCCTAAATCATTAAGTGCTGACTTACTAACTAGTCCACCACAATGCTCTGGACTACCTACTTCAAATCCTTCTTCTAAGACTAATACAGAATTTCCTCCTTTGGCAATTTCTCGTGCTGCTAATAATCCCGAGATACTACCACCAGCTACTATTGCATCATACATACGTGTTCATGAAAAATCGAATTATTTAATTCAATTTATTATATTATTTCTTTTGTAAAGTTTATCATGACGTTTTTTTTATATTACTTATGACTGAAATTAAGCAAGTTATTGTAGTTAGAACTGATCTTGACATGGGCAAAGGAAAGATTGCTGCACAGGTTGGTCATGCATGTGTACTTGGTGCAGAACATGTTAGAAAATCAAATCCTGATTGGTTTACAAAATGGTGGAATGGGCAAGAAAAAGTTGTTGTCAAAGTTTCTGGTTTAAAAGAATTAGAAAAAATTAGAGATGGTGCAATTGAAATTGCAGTTCCATGGTCAGAAGTCACAGATGCAGGTCATACTCAGATTGCACCTGGAACTACAACCTGTATATCTTTGGGTCCTGCACCAGAAGATTTGATTGATAAAATTACAGGAGATTTAAAACTCCTGTAATTCGGAATAAGATATAACAAGCTTAGATTTTGAAGAATCGTGAAACAAAAGACAAAGGCGTATCTTGCATTCGGATTTTTGGGCGGAATTTTATTAACATCTACTATATTGTTTGCACTTCCTCCTCC
>CAZKZG010000006.1:0-5621 GCA_964557215.1 uncultured Candidatus Nitrosopelagicus sp.
ATTTTGGAGTCTCAAATTTTTGAAAAGCAAGATCAATTGTAATACCTCGTTCTCTTTCGTCTTTGATATTGTCCATAACCCAAGCATACTTGAAGGTATCACCTTTTCCAGTCTTTTCAGATTCCTCGGCATGTTGAGCAATTGCTCTCTCATCAACTACACCTAAATCCATCAAAAAGTGACCCATTGTGGTTGATTTACCATTATCAATATGTCCTGTAATGATCATATTCAGGTGTGCTTTGTCTGCCATTTTCAAAATTCGTTATTTGATGGGCTTTATTAGCATTTACATTTTTTTTAATTTTCATGTGGTTTTTTTGCATTTTTTAGATCATGAAATTGAAATCAGAATAACGTAATAGTATAAATCAAAGCACCGAAATAAAAAAACTATGAAAATAACAGTTTCGGTGATCAAAGCAGATGTAGGTGGAATTGGTGGTCATACTAGACCCAGTGAAGCCTTAATCGCTGCAGTTAAAGAAACTGTCAAAAACGCAGGTGAGCTTTTGATAGATTATTACATTGGCTACTGTGGAGACGATGTCCATATTGTAATGAGTCATACAAAAGGTGTAGACAATCAAGAAATTCACAAATTAGCCTGGGATGCGTTTGAAGCAGGAACTGCTATTGCTAAACAGGAAGGACTTTATGGTGCTGGACAAGATTTGCTAAAGGATTCTTTCTCAGGAAATGTCAAGGGTATGGGGCCTGGTGTTGCTGAATTAGAATTTGAAGAAAGGCCAAATGAAGCATTTACCGTTTTTGCTGCAGATAAAACAGAACCAGGTTGTTTCAACTATCCTATGTATAGATTATTTGTTGATGCGCTAAGCAATACCGGATTAATTGTTAACAAATCTCTTGCTGAAGGAGTCTGTTTTAAAATCATGGATGTTGAAGAGGGAACAATTGCAGATCTTCAATTATGGGAAGACAAACCAACGCTTGAAGCAGCATTATTGTATCCTGGGAGATATGTTATTGCAGAAATTTATACAAAGTCAGGAGAACCTATAATGAGTGCATCAACAGATCGATTGCATAACATAGCAGGAACATATGTTGGGAAAGATGATCCTGTCTGTTTAATTAGAACTCAAAAGCTATTTCCTGCAACAGAAGAGGCAGGAAGTGTGTTCAACAATCCACATTATGTAGCTGGAAACACAAGAGGTAGTCATAATATGCCACTAATGCCTGTAAAATTAAACTCTGCAGCAACAATTAATTTTTGTATTCCAATTGTACAATCACTTGTTTTTAGCATGCATGGAGGAAAATTTACTGGACCATTTGATGGATTTTCAACAGCCGATTGGGATTACATTAGAGAACAAGCAACAAAAAAAGCACTGGCTATACGTAGCCAAGGTTTCATACATCCTGCAACACTTGTTCCAGATGAACTAGAATATGCAGAAGGATACAAAGCCAGAATGAGTAAACTTAAAGAGAAAATGAAACCAATGGATTCAACAACAACTGTCAATGATCGAAAGGAAAACTATGAAGATCCTGACTAGAATCAGTAGATCATAAGTTAAAAAAGATTAAAACTAAGTAAGTAATATTCTCATTGATGATTTCTAAGTATGAATTTCAATTTTCAGTAGGTTTTCACACTATTACTAAATTGGCTATGACCGTTGCAGCGGTATTAACATTTTCACAGTTTGTCGTCCAATTATTTAGCCAAACAGTTCCAGGTATTTTCTGGCCATATTTTAAAGAAATTGGATTCGCATTTATAATTCTGGGCGCATTTGCGTTTGCAATATCATGGTTCCTTAAAGCCAGACCACATAATAGACCAAAAAAATATTCAGTTGTTTGCTTTGATATTTTTGGTAATGAAACTAAAATTGATGGAATACGAACCGAATTTAAGAATCATGATGTTGCATGGAGCTTTATGAAACAATACAAAAAAACATACCCGTTGAGCAATTTTGCACTTGTTTCAGAATTAAAAAAAGACCAAAAAAAAGTCATTTTCAGATACATTTAGAATAAAACTTATTCAAAATGCGAATCTACTAAGTATACACAAAAATGAAATTTTCTGTATTATCAGAGTCACTGGAAATGATGGAGCAAACAAGTAAACGCTTAGAATTAACAAATATTTTAGTTGAATTACTAAAAAAAATACCTAACGACATAATTCCTATAGTCATCTATCTGATACAAGGTAAACTCAAACCAAATTTTGAAGGTGTTGAATTGGGTATTGCAGAAAAACTTGTGATTCGTGCAATTTCAAAATCAGCTGGTATTACAACAAAAAAAATTGAAGATGAGTATAATGATGGTGGAGATCTAGGACTTACTGCATCAAATATTCTGAAGAAAAAAACTCAGACTACATTTTCAGCTGAAACAATTACTTTAGAGAGAGTATATGAAACACTACTAAAAATTTCAAGTCTGGAAGGTAAGGGTTCTCAAGATATGAAAATGAAATACATCTCAAGTTTATTAAATGACGCAACGCCAGAAGAATCAAAATTTATTTTAAAAATTTTACTTGGAACTATGCGACTAGGAATTGCTGAAAATACAATTATGGATGCATTAGCTATAGCATTTACAGATAGTAAAGAGAATCGTGAACTGGTGGAAAATGCTTACAATGTATCAAGTGATTTAGGTAAAGTCTCAGAAGTTTTAACGGAAGATGGTGTTGATGGACTTTTAAAATTTAAAGTTTCTATTTTCAGCCCAATTAGACCTATGTTAGCAGACCGTGTAAAGAGTGAAGATGAAGCAATAAAACGAATAGAGAATGAATTTGCTGCAGAATACAAACTTGATGGAGAGCGTGTACAAATTCATATAGAAAATAAAAAAGTAGTTTTATTTTCACGGAGTTTAGAAAATATTACATCATATTATCCAGACATTGTAGAAAAAATTTCAAAGTCAATAAACGCAGATGATGGAATTTTTGAAGCAGAAATAGTTGCAATTAATGAAAACACAGGAAATTTCCTACCATTCCAAGAATTAATGCATAGAAGAAGGAAATACAAATTAGAGAAAGCAGTAGCAGATTATCCTATCACTGTAAATTTCTTTGATATGCTTTACTATAATGGAAATGATTATTTGAATACACCTTATAATACACGACGAAAAAATCTAGAAGAAATAATCAAAGAAAATGAATTTTCTAAACTTATTCCAATGTCAATTGTGAAAAATACTGCAGATATTTCAGAAGTATTAGAAAACTCAATCAACTCTGGATGTGAAGGATTAATGTTAAAGGTACTTGATGCACAATATCGTGCAGGTTCTCGTGGAAGTAATTGGTTAAAACTAAAGAGAGAATATCAAAATGATTTGGGTGACAGTTTAGATCTAGTTGTTGTTGGTGCGTTCTTTGGTAGAGGGAGAAGAACTGGTAAATATGGAACTTTGCTATTATCTACATACAATTCTGAAAATGACAGTTTTCCAACTATTTGTAAGGTAGGTACAGGATTTACTGATGAAAATCTGGATCAGCTATTTCAAATTCTTTCTAACAAAGTTATTTTGAAAAAAAATCCTAGAGTTGTAAGCGACATTGAAGCTGATATATGGTTTGAACCAGAATTAGTGTTAGAAATAGTGGCATCAGAAATTACCTTGAGCCCTATTCATAAAACCGGATTAGATTTGGTAAGAAATGAAACAGGTTTTGCATTAAGATTCCCAAAATTCACTGGAAAGATTCGTACTGAAAAACTTGCTGAGGATGCATCAACTCATGAAGAAGTATTTGCTCTATACAAAAACCAGAATAAAACTGGATAGTTTTTGTGCTTATTCAAAACAAGAAGCATTAAATTAACCTCTTCTTGAGTAGTAATTCGTTATGTACAGTGGGGAGTTAGAAGTACAAGCTAAAAGAAAGGCAATTGCAGTTCTTCAAGATGAAATCAATCGAATTCTTAATGCAGCAAGAAGTTTATCATCTCTTCCAGATCTAATTATCTCCAAAGATAAGACAGGAATTAAAGATGCTTTAGACCAAATTGCATCATTAGAAGAAGAAGTTGAAGGTTTAAGAAGAAAAATCACCCGTGATGTTGCTGATGTAGGTGGATTAATTATGAATCGGGAAAATCTTCTCAATACAGCTTATACAATGGATGAAATTGCTGGTTATATTACCGGTATTGCATTTAAACTATCAAATATCAAACCTATAACTCTTAAGAGTTCTAAATTAGATACTGACTTGACCGAATTAATTGGTTTAGTTGTTGATGAAATTTACAAGCTTAATGAGATTATACGAAGTTTGAATTCAGATTCTGCAAAATCAATAGAACTAGCTCAAGATACACAGAAAATTGAACGAGAGATTGACATCAAATATAGACAAATGGTTATGAAGTCATTGGACATCTCTTCAACAAAGGAATTACTATTACTAAAAGATATTATCGAAGGAATTGAAGAAATGGCTGATAAGTGTCAAGAGGTATCTGATTCCTTTATACTACTAGCTTTGAGTCTTTAATTGAAAGCCGAATTAATAGAAAACAGAATTATTGTTTGGAATATATCAGACTCAAAGAAATTATTTGTAGAAGGATATTATGGCAAACCAATTGGAATGCCAAAACCAAAACCTGATGAAATTAATGTTCCACTAATTTTAGATTTAATTGAAGGTTACTATTTGCAACTTAATTCTAAGATTCAAATTTATAAAAATAAAAAAAAGATTTCAAAAAATTCTATGTTAGAAGTATGTAGACATGAATATCATAACTTTGATAAAAAATTTCAAGTGTACAAAAATTTTCGTCAGAAAGGCTATATTGTTAATCCAGGAATTAAATTTGGTTGTGATTTTGCGGTGTATGAAAAAGGACCGGGAATAGATCATGCACCATTCTTAGTACAAGTGTATAATAGAAATGAAAAAATGTCATCAACTGATGTAGTTTTAGCAGGTAGATTAGCCACAAGTGTAAAAAAACAATTCATACTTGCAATTCCATACGGAAAAGAAAGAGTAGATTATCTTGCATTAGATTGGTGGAAAGCTTAAGATGGTTTCCAACCTTTTGGCATTGTTCCTCTGATTTTTGATGAAACTACTGTGTTTTTTGGAATATCTTCCTCAGGTTTAGAATCATTGTTTTGTTTTTGAGAACTTGATTGTGTTACCTTAAGACCAGAAAATTTCTTTAAATGATATGCAACAATTTCATATATCTGAAAAAGTTCTTGTGATATGCCGAATTCAAAACTATTTTTCCATTTTCCATAAATTCTTATTCCTTCATTAGTTGGTTCCACAGTAATTATTGCATCGTTTGGTGATTGCCGAATAATCATTTTGGCTAATGATTTGTCAGAATTTAATACGTCAGCGATCTTTCCACCATTCCAAGTGATAGATGATACTTTCTTAGAACTAAAGTGTCCGTTAGTTGAAAGTATGGTACGTGCAGTGTAGTCTAATGGATTATCAATATCATTTTTTCTAACAATATAATGTGCTTGAAACCTATCTTGTGTTCCCCATGGAGTAGGATTTGGATCTTGCATTTCTATCCCTTCTGCAGAATTTGAATTACATCAATATTCTTGCCTTTAACTTCTAAACA
>CAZKZG010000007.1:0-17012 GCA_964557215.1 uncultured Candidatus Nitrosopelagicus sp.
AGCACACTTCCATGTCATCCATGATGATAATGCCATAACTTCACGTTCCATGTATTTGACACCACCTTCAGGATAAAAGTATCGTATACCACCTTTGTATGGACCACGATCATTGTTATGTTGTGATCTAAATCCAGTAAAGATACGAATTTTTCCGTTATCCATTTTTACAGGAATTTTTACTCTCAATACTCTATTTGGCATTGCCAAATATTCACGCAATTGTTTATCTTTAATTTTCAAAATGTCACATGCATCATTAACTTGTTTAGTTGCATTTGCAAAAGGATCTGCTTGGGCCAAGATGTATAATTCTGATCTTAAATTACTACTTAAAAGTTCCTTTCATAAAATATCAAATTATTTTAAATGTCTGATAACAGGTAATGTATGAAAGTATTAGTAACCGGTGCATCAGGATTTATCGGTTCTAGATTAGCACAAAGATTAATCTCAGAAGGTGATGAGGTTTATGGTATAATTCATGAAAACCCAAATACTGTGGACGGAATGCATGTAATTACTGCAGATTTGTCAGAAAATGATTTTGATATTCCTGATGTTAATTTTGATGTAGTTTTTCATCTTGCAGCTGCTACACCACTAGTTAAAGACAAAAAAAAGCAGAGAAAAATTAACTTTGATGGAACAGTTAACTTATTTGAGAAAATAAAAAACAAAACAAATTTTATTATTTATGCATCAGGATTAGGAGTTTTTGGAAATCCAGGTAATACAGTCGTAAATGAAGAAAGTGAAATCAAACCAGATACAGATTTTGTAAAAATTAGATTAGAAGCACAAAAATTCTTAGAGAACTCATGTACGGAAAATAAAATTAATTTTTCTGTATGTTATTTTGGAGATGTTTATGGCGATGGAAGTTGGTTTATAGACATGATTGTTAATAGGCTAAAAAATGGAACGTTTAAAATTCCAGGAAAGGGAGATTACTCAAAATGCTTTATTCATGTAGATGATACTGTAGGAGTGTTAATTGCAATTGCAAGACATAATCCAAGTGACGAATCATATGTTGTAGCTGACTCTACACCAACAACTTTTAAAGAATTTGTAGATTATACTGCGGATAAGATTAATGCAAAACATCCAGGTGGTGTTCCAATGTTTCTTGCAAAAGGTATTCTAGGAGGGGATTTGATAAAACTATTAACAACATCAATAAAAATTTCAAATGAAAAAATTTCAAAAATTCATAATTTCAAATATTCATCGTATAAAGAAGGGATCAATTCTATTCTAAGTAACTAATCTCGTTAAAATTAGATCTATAACAACGAGCCTATACAATAACTAACCCTTAAATTAACATTGGAAATAATTATTTTATCATGATGGCAAACCGTGGATATGACATGACACCAACAATGTACTCACCTGATGGAAGAATTTATCAAGTTGAATATGCACTTGAAACGGTAAAACGTGGTACATTAGCAATTGGAGTAAAAAGTAAAGAGGGAATTATCATAGCCGTAGAAGAAAAAGGAAGAATGCTCCAGGTTTCAGAAGTTACACAAAAAATTTTTCAGGTTGATGAACATATAGGAGTTGCAGCTGCAGGTTACATACCTGATGCACGGGTACAAGTAGATAATGCAAGATATTTCTCTCAGAGTAACAAGTTAACTTATGATGAACCTGTAGAAGTTGAGACTGTTGCAAAGCATTTAGCAGATCAGAATCACCAATTTACTCAATATTCAGGTGTTAGACCATTTGGTGTCGCATTAATTATTGCAGGAGTGGACAGAAAAGGTTCTCAAATAGTTACAATAGACCCAAGTGGAACCTATGTTTCATATTCTGCTGTAGCAATTGGTTTAGGCTCAGATGAGGTAAATGATTTCTTAGAAAAAAATTACAAAGATGATATGTCTCTGGAAGAAGCAGCATCTTTAGCTATTGCAGCAATAAATCTAAAAAGTGAAGAAAAGGTAGGAACTGATCATATTAAAATGTCAAAAGTCACTGCGGATACAAAACTTCTTGAAAAAATATCAGAAGGTGATTTAAAGAAATTTGACGAGCAAGCCAAAGGCAAATTTGCCAAATAATCAGAAATACAATTATTTATCGAGTTTTAAAGCAAACATTTGTTAAAACATAATTTAAGATGATAGTATGGGTTTAGGAAGTTATTGGGCAGAGGTAATAGATGTTCTAAGGGATATTATTCCAGTTTATGACAAAGTAAATTCATTCATTTCTTTAGGTAAAGATACTGAACATAGAAATCAAGCTATTAAAGGTAGAATAAAAAAAGGAGATAAAGTTCTTGATGCAGGTTCAGGTTTTGGAAATATGTCAAAAACGGCTGCAAATATTGTGGACAATGATTTGAAAATTATTTTGTATGATCCACTAGTTCCAATGCTAAAAAATACTGACAGACTATTTGACAAAAAATTAGATAGTGCATGTGGGGTTTTTGAGCATGTTCCATTTCAGGATGATGAGTTTGATATGGTATTGTCAGGCTATTCTCTACGTGATGCAATTAGTTTGAAAACTGCAATTTCTGAAATGCATAGAGTTCTAAAAAAGAATGGACGATGGGTTATTGTTGATTTAGGAAAACCAGATGATGCAGTAATAAGATTTGGTGTGACATGTTATCTACGATTACTCTTACCTATTATTGCATTTATTGCAGGTGGAAGACTTGGTTTAAAATTTGCAACACTTTATGGAACATACAGACTTTGGCCACAAAATAAAAAATTACAATCCCTATTACTTGAGAAATTCTCAAGAGTTGAATTTGATAAGGATCTTATGGGCGGAGCAATAATGGTTGCTGCGTATAAATGAATAGAAGACTAATTCTAGTCTACATTACAGGACTATTAATTGGAATTTCTTATGGACTACATGGTCCATTATTACCAATTTTTGCAAAAGATGTGATAGGTGCATCATATGTAGAATTAGGAGTTATTGGTTTTGCAAATTTTATTCCTTACGTGTTTTTTCCATTGTTTGTAGGAATTTTCTTAAACAAATTCAATAATGGACATCTGTTATCAATTGGTGTAATCATTAATTCTGCGTCAGTGTACCTGTTATCTATTGCACAAAGCGTGCCAGAAGTAATGGGTTTTAGAGTTATGACCGGAGTGGCTCATGCATTTTTTTGGCCACCATGTGAGGCAATAATATCAAATGTTAGCAAAGGAAAAACGAGAGTAAGAAATATTGCAACATTTACTGGATTCTTTACAACTGGATTTATGATTGGACCACTGATCGGTTCAATTCTTTTAGACAGTTTTGATATGACATATAGGATAATTTTTGAAATAGCTGCATACGTACTAGTTGCATCTTTAGTATCAGCACTTGTTTTATCAAAAAATAGACCTACAATAAAACACGAGACTTTTTCCTTATCATCACTAAAAGAAATTGCAAGATTTCCACAAGTAATTCTAATGTTGATCTACTGCACTGCCTCATTTGGAGTAATTCTAAGCATCTATCCTGCATTTCTAAGTGATAGAAGTATGACTGTGATAGACATTGAGATACTTTTCTTTATTTTTGGAATTTCAAGAATACTAACACTAGCCGTTGCAGGAAAACTGGCAAAATGTACAAGTTTGACATTAATTATTGCTACATTTGCAATCGCAATAGGACTTGGTTTATCATTTTTTGTCGATACAATTATAGAATTTGCCATTTCTCTTGTGCTTCTTGGTTTTGGATTTAGTATTTTCTTCCCACTTACATTAGAAATCATACTTAGTAGAACAAGACCTGAGATTTCTGGTACAATGATTGGAGCATATGAAACTACATTTGGTATTGGATGGGCAATTGGACCTATAATTGCAGGACTGATTTCACAGTTCTTTGGAAATGATATGCCATACTTGATTTTCTTTGTTCTAGGCATTGGAGTCGCTATTCTTTCAATTTCCCAAAGAAAATTACTTGAACCTAAAAGAAATACAAATCTTTAATTTAAAACCAATTAAACAAAATCCATGCTTGAATACAGTTTAAACATTATTGGTAGCGAATGGATAATCATAATTTTTGTTGCATTGATCTTATTGTTTGGTACAAACAAGTTACCTGAAGCTGGCAAAAAAATTGGAAAAATTGTTGGAGAGTATAACAAAGCAAAAAATGGTGTTCAAAAACAATTCAAGGATTATACAGAACCAAATTCAAATGACTCCAATCTTTCTGTCAATGGACCAGTACAGACTGAAAGACAAAAACTGGAATACATGGCAAAATCACTTGGAATCAATATAGAAAATAAAACTGATTTGGAATTAAAGCAGATTATAGAAGCAAAATTTGGTACATCAGAAAATGAACCAAAAGATGATTTGAAGGAAAAGCGATTCAAAAATTAATTTTTTTTAAATCTATATGTATTACTTTTAAGTCGTTTTTTTGCAAATTTGTAGTAATCACTAACAATTTCAAAACCACAAAATTGTCTTTCATTCATTTTACTAACCACAGCAACTTGACCTGAACCTAAAAAGGGATCAAGTATTACATCATTTTTTTTACTTGAGTAACCTAAAATTTTTTCAATAATTTCTAGAGGAAGTTTGGTTGGTGTTTTTTCCTCACCAGTCCAATACTCACGTTTAATTTCCCAAACATCTTCTTTATCTCTGTAATGAAGACTGTTTCCATTATCAGATTTTTCATTTTTTGAAAAACGTGAAAAGGGATAAAATTTTCTTTTTTTAGCATTTTTACAAACATAAAGACAATGATAATGTGATGTAACATACTTGTTTTTGGTTACAACACCAAATTGATATTTCCAAATGATATGATTAACTACAGTAAATCCAATGTCATCAATCACAGTAAGTATATCCTTTAGGTTATTCCATCCTGAGAATACATACATACTTCCAGAATCTTTTAAGATTCGAAAAACTTCAGACATCCATTTTAAAGTAAAATCATAGTAATTTTCAGGTGAAATTTCGTTATAACCTTCTATAACCCTTGACTGTGTTCTGTTGTAATTAGCTTTTTTTGCTTTGAAATTAATTGCAAATGGTGGATCAGTTATTACAAGATCAATTTTATTTTTTGGAATAAGCTTCATTCCATCAATACAATTAAGATTATAGATATTATTGAATAATATTTTTTTCAACTTTAATTTTTATCAAGTGGTTACTTATAATCTCAAACATAAAAAAGATGTAACGACTGATAATCAAAGTCGTTATCTATATGCCATTTTTGCCTTCTTTTTGTTGACTTGAGATAATTCTTCTTTTAGATGACGTTTTAGTAGTGTCTCATGTTCTTTTTTGTGCTTCCAGTATGCATTGAGGCACGCTTGTCTAGTTTTTGCTCTACTCAATTGAGAAGTGAATTTTTTGTGGCTTTTTGCTACTTGTGATGTATAACTTGCCATAAAGCCTATGAACACACATTATAGTTAACCTTTTTTTAATTTTCAACAATAGTGCCAATAATAAGACTATTAGATACCTGTAACATGATTGGAACATGGAAAATGTTGCACTTGTAACTGGATGCTCAAGCGGAATTGGATTAGAAACTGCAGTTTCTCTTGCTAGAGAAGGACATTTTACATATGCAACAATGAGAAATATGAAAAAATCAGGGGATTTAGATAAAATTGTAAATGATGAAGGTTTGCCCATCAAAATTTTAGAGCTTGACGTTGATGACGAAGAGTCTGTAGACAATGCACTAGGAAAAATTATGGATGAAAAGGGAAGAATTGACACACTTGTAAATAATGCAGGATGGGGTATGTGGGGAACTGTAGAGGATGTTTCAATTGAGGAGTTTAAACAGCAATTTGAAACAAACTTCTTTTCAATAATAAGAATGATTCAGAAAATTGCACCTGTAATGAGAAAGCAAAAATCAGGTAACATAGTAAATGTTAGTTCAGTGGCAGGAAGGATTGGATTTCCAGTTACTCCTGCGTATATTAGTTCAAAATTTGCGTTAGAGGGGTTAAGTGAATGTTTAAGATTTGAGCTTGGATCATTTGGAATAAATGTTATCATTATCGAGCCAGGTGTAATCAAAACTAATTTCTTCGATTCAATGAAAATGGCAAAAAAATCAGATTCTGATTCAGTATACAATGAAATTACATCAAAAGTTGTTTCAGGTGTAAAGATGATGGCTGAAATGGGTACTGACCCAAAGGAAGTGGCAGATACTATAATCAAGTCAATTAATGCTGAAAACCCATTACCACGATACATTGTAGGCAATGATGCAATGATGTTCCTGGAATCAAAAAAGATGAAAACTGATATTGAATTTGAGAATTATATCAAAAAAGAATTGTATGGTGACTAATCACCACATTTGTCAAGATTAGAATATATACGTCTAAAGTCGATTTTTGTCAAAGTCCGCAATAAGTGAATAATATGAAATGGCAAAAACTTCAACATAATGGAATTCTTTTCCCTCCAGATTTTGAATCAAAGGGAATAAGGATCAAAATTAGAGGAGAGTCAATTTCTTTGGATATACTTCAAGAAGAAATGATCTATCAATGGGCAAAAAAGAAAGATACACCATATGTGCAAGATAAAGTGTTTCAAAAAAACTTTGTTGCAGATTTTGCCAAGACGTTTAATGGGAAATATAAGAATTTGACACTGTCAGAAATTGATTTTTCAAACCCATTCAAAATAGTTGATAAGGAAAAAGACGCAAAAGAACTCCTTACAAAAGAACAGAAAAAAGCACTTGCTGCAAAAAGAAAAGAAATTCGAGAAGAAATGAAAACAAAATTTGGTATGGCAATTATGGATGGAAAAGAGGTTGAAGTTGCAAACTACATGGCTGAGCCACCAGGTATATTCATTGGTAGAGGTGAACACCCTATGAGGGGTAAGTGGAAACCGAAAGTCTCAGCAAAGGATGTGACTTTAAACCTTGGAAAGGAGGCAAACATACCTAAAGGAAATTGGGGAAAAATTGTTCACGATAAAGATTCAATGTGGATGGCTAGCTGGACTGATATTCTAACTGAGAAAAGGAAATATGTATGGCTAGCAGATACTGCTGGAATCAAACAAGAGCGTGATCAGGCAAAGTATGATAAAGCAAAAAAATTATCAAGTGAAATTGAAAAAATTAAAGATAAAATTGTTAAAGATATGCAAGATAAAGACCCAAAGACAAGGCGCATTTCTACTGCATGTTATTTGATTTATAGAACTGCAATGAGAGTTGGTGATGAAAAAGATCCTGAAGAAGCAGATACAGTTGGTGCAACAACTCTACGAAAAGAGCATGTAAACCTTACAGGTAGTTCCATTGAATTTGATTTTCTTGGTAAAGATAGTGTTAGATGGAAAGAAACAATCAAAGCAGTAGGACATGACAAACAATTTCATGATAATCTCAAAGAGCTTGCAATAAAGAAAAAAAATTCTGAGGAAATATTTGATGGTATAACATCAAGACATGTAAATCAGTATTATTCTAGTATTGTTAAAGGATTGACCGCAAAAGTTTTCAGAACATATCTTGCATCTAGTGTAGTATCAAAATATCTTCGCGAACATAATAATATTAAAAAATCAACTCCAGCTGAAAAATTATACCATGCCAAGTTAGCCAATCTAGAGGCTGCAATAATGTGTAATCACAAAAGAACTATTCCTAAAACATTTGAAGAAACACTTCAAAAAAAGATTGATACACTAAAAAGTGCAGAGTCTAGTACACCATGGAAGTCAAAAGAAGAGACATTGAAAAAGGCTGAGTCAAAAGTGGTTAAAACAGATAAACAAAAAGAAATGAAAAATGAACGAATCAAAAAAGCAAAGATTCAATTAAAAAAATCAAAGCAAAAACACCAAGAAAGGATAGAAAAACTAAGATTGCAAGTGGATCTTACTAAAAAAACTAAAGACCACAATTTGGGTACATCACTTCGTAACTACATTGACCCACGAATTTTCAAATCATGGACAGATGAGGTGAATGCTGATTGGGAAAAATTGTATACATCAGCATTACAAAAAAAATTCCTATGGGTTAAATCAATTAATGATGATTGGAAGCAAGTGGCAACACATTATTAGTTTTGAACATTTAATTGGAATAATTTAGAATTATTATTATGTTATTTACTACTATTACAGAAGATTTACAGAAGGAATTAAAAAAAAATTTCGCGCAAATTAGATTTCTAATTAAGAAAAATCCTGCTATAGCTTACAAGGAAATTATAGAAATTGGAAAAAATGTTGGGAAAAAATACAATATTGAGCTACTTGTTAATTTTCCCCATGAAGGTAAAATTGATAATTTTGACATGTATGGAAAGCAAGACTTGAGTTTTCTTGTAGACAAAGAAAAAAAGAGATTTCCAATTGATCGAGAGATCATAAAACAAAAAGCAAAAGAAATTCTAGGAGATGTCAAAACTGAAGATGCTTACATGTATGAAGACAAAGAAGGCGCCAGAATAATTTTTAACGATAACATCCAAGATAAGATCGATATTTTACCACATTCACTGCATGTTTGGTATGAATTTACAGAACCAGTAACTGAATTTTGTAATTGGCTTTTAGAGAATGTATATTTAATGAAAGAAGAAAAAAACTAATTTTCTTCCAATTGATCTAGGATATCTTTTACATCACGATTATCAGAATCAACATTTAGAATTTTTTTACAACAATCCATTACACTGTCATCATCTTTTAAGAACTGCATAATTCTTAGTTTAAGTGATAGTGCTTCTACATCAAACTCATTAATCTCTAGAGCTCTTTCCAGATAATGAAGTGATTTTTTTGCATCTTCTAGAATATAGAACATACTACCCATGATAAAAAGAAAGTCAGGATCTTCTGAATGTGTTTTTTCCATCGTTTTAGCATATTCAATAGCCTGTTCATATTCACCATCATGAATAAGCTTCTTGAGTTTTCGCTTTGGGTACTTAAAAAATCCAGTCATGTTTCAAATCAACTAAATATCATATTAAATTTTAATAATTACTTTACGATACTTTCATTATTCCATTAGAAATTAACCATTGTATTCCAGTAACAAACGATTTATCGTCGATTTGTCCATCAGCCCACCAACCAGCATTATTTTTTATCCAAGATGGTATTCCATCTGTTCCACTACTAGAACCTTGAGATGTTTCAGGTATTTCCATTACTCCTGTATTAATCAAATATTGAATACCAGTTACAAATGAACTGTCATCTATCTGTCCTTCAGCCCACCAACCAGCATTATTTTTAAT
This sequence comes from uncultured Candidatus Nitrosopelagicus sp., assembly GCA_964557215.1. Classification (GTDB taxonomy): domain Archaea; phylum Thermoproteota; class Nitrososphaeria; order Nitrososphaerales; family Nitrosopumilaceae; genus Nitrosopelagicus. Next base: position 9,290 of record CAZKZG010000007.1, read on the forward strand.
CCACTCTGGAATGGAGATTTGATTTTCACCAAATGTTTCTATTGGTTTTGGTTTTTCTCCAGTGATATTAACATCAAATGTTATGTATCCTGTATCCTCGCCACTAGGAGCAATCATTTCAGGACCCATACCATATACCATTATCACATACCTTGCTGTACCTGGGTCTTCTTCAACAACAGTAGTTCGATATACCTGTCCTGATGTTGTGTAAAGCTTTTGTCGACCCTCATCATTTGCTATTGAACGGATGATATCACCATTATCATCAACAACCCAAATATCATAATGAACCTGATTTACAAATTCAGTTGGATTTACTACTCTCATAAAATTGATGAACCATTCTATATCACAGCCAGGAATTGGATTTGGAGGGCCATATTTTACATCAACAATTACAGAATACGAATTTGTTGTTTCCCTTATAGGAACCTTATCATATTGATCTGGACACCCCAAAGCAGCTTGTGCTGTATCAGTTGTTACAATTTCTTCAAATGGATTTGAAGTAATATAGTAATCATAATCTAATAATTCAAATTCATATGCAACTGGTGGAACGCCTGAACTTACATGAACATATGTCAAGGCTTTAACAGGAAATGGGAATTCATCTACAACCCATACCTGACTTTTTGCCCCACCTGTTTTCCATTGTATCATAACTGTGTCAAATGTATCAGCTGGTGTGGTAATAGTTTCAATTGCAGTTGGAAGTATTTGCTCACCACCAATATTTGCAATTTTTCCCCATGATGCCGCAGAAAATTCTTTTGGTCCTTTACCTGTTAAATCACCTATTTCTTTTGTTGCATAAGCTGATAACCAAGCAATTGATGACTTGTAAGCACCGCGATATGGACCAATATTTTCAGATCCTCCAGTTGGCTCTGGTGCAATATCACCAACATGCATTTCACCCTTGATTACCTTATTTCCATCTTCAACTAAAACTTGCATTATGTATTTCTCTTCAGTTCCAATGGTTCTTTTTTCACTAACCCAAAATGACATGATGAATTTTGTACAGTCTTTGTAATCTACATAGCACATTTTGTAGCTGAAATAATCTCCAATCTCAAGACCCTCACCTACATACCAACTACCATCAAGAGCAACACCACCTGCTGAATATTGAGCAAATGCTTGTTGATATGCAAAAGGAATAATCAACAAAATTGCAAATATCGGAATAATTACGGTAATCTTCACAAAATTAACATCAAAATTTTGTTAGATAAATGTTTCACAGAATACTCTAAGCAAATAAAGAAAAAAAGGAAAAATAGAAAGTTCCTATGATAATTGATTTACTGCTTCTTTACAGACGTCAGTACTACATTGGCAATCATGGCTACATATACAGTGACCCTGCATTGCACAATCACATGAGTAATCTGGATCGCCTGAGTCTGCTTCACAGCCACATGCTTGATCTGTCATAGGATGAATAGATCAGACTTGGTTTTAAGAGTTTTTGATATATTCTAACACTGTTATGTTAGTTAATTGAATTTTTGAGAAAGTCATTGGAAATTTTTGATAATGTATTGGTTTGAGATTCAAGTTTTGCATCGTCATTTTCCAGATCAAAACCCGTTTTTAAAACATGAATTAATTCAGGTGTCTTGTCTATAGAATTTCTAATTTTGTAAAAATTCTTTTGATTTACAGTTCCTAAGTAAAAATAACAATCTGAAAATAATGAATTATTAATTAAAAAATCAGCTTTATTTTTGATAATGCTTGAGTGATTATTTTTTTCAATCATATCAGAAAATCCTTGAGTTGATTTCAACATTCTAGATAAAAGAGAACTGGTAGATCGTTCTAATCCAATACATTCAGTGATTAAAGATAAAGAATCGTTTGTTTTACTTGCTTTTAAATTTCTAACTGTTTCTAGTGTATGTGTAGGAAATGTTTGTTTTTCATTTTGAGACAAAATAGAATCAACAAGAAAATATGCAGCTGATTTTAACCAACATGCAGCAAAAGGATCAGATTTTTTTAACCCCTCTTTAGATTTTGCTATACAAACTTGTGATTCAATAATACATTTTTTATAATATGCTTTTGATATTGAATTCCTTTTTTCCCTAATCTTAGATAGAAAAATTTTTAGCTCCCATTTTGGATCATGTAATATGTCTAAATTGTAATATTGATTTAAAATTTCTATTCTAGATTCATTGAGTTTTCCGTGATGTAATCTTACAAATTCATCATCAATCTCAATTACAGAATCATAACTATTAGTCTGATCAAATATAATAATATTATAATCACAGCATTCATAATGTATTTTCTCTGCCCGACAGCCACCTATTGCAATAGAATTATCAGAATTGGCGAATTTATCTAAGATTTTTTTAAAATCCATCTTATCATAGTGGTGATATTTTCTATAAAATAAACAACTTACTAATTTTTACTAAACAAGTAATGCAAAACACTTGCTTTAAATTGTGAATCATATAATTTTTTTCAGCTCCTATAGTGTAGTCCGGCCAAGCATATTGCCCTCTCAAGGCAGTGACTCGGGTTCAAATCCCGATGGGAGCATACTTCATTTATGGGATATTATGTACCATATTATGGAGCTTCGGAATTTAAAATTAAAAGAGCAGTACAGGTCAGATAGAGATAATATTATTGCAGATTTTTTTATTCCATGTTTGAATAATTGTATTCAGTATGACCGAGCAATAGAATATGTTACGTTACAAGGTTTAGCCACATTATCTCTTGGATTTCATAACTCAACTCCTTCCCCAAGAATTAGATTGGTAACAGGACATCAGTTTAAAATTAGTGATTTAAACACAATGTCAAAACTTTTTGTGAAAAATGGAAACAGTAGAATTTCTTTCAATCCTGAACTAATACGTGACGCAAAACTTGAAATCTTAAGAAAATTGATAACATCTGGAAATTTAATGCTCAAAATTGGAATTCCTAGCTCAGAAGAAATTGATGGAAAGTTTGCTGAAAAAATAGGAATTTTTCAAGATGCTAACGGAGATACGGTGACATTTACAGGAACATCAAATGTATCATTTGATAATCGTAGTAGAAATTTTGAGTCAATTGACGTGTTTACATCATGGAATGATAAGTCACGGGTTGATGCAAAAAAGGAAGATTTTGAGAAACTTTGGTCAAATGAAACAACAACTGTTTCTGTATATGATTTTGAATATGCAGAAAAACATAATCTTCTAAAATATTCATCAGAGTGGGCTGTTAATATTAATTAATTCTAAAAGCCCTTATGGGTTAATCACTGCTCTTCCTATGATTTTTCTATTTTTTAGATCCTCTAGAGCTTGATTTGCATCATCTAATGAATAATGCTTTGAGACAATTGGGTTGATAACACCTTCTTGTGCTAGTTTAATTAATTCTAACATATCATTATAACTTCCTGTATATGCACCTTGAATTGTAATTGCCTTTAGAGGTACAGAAACTAATGGTAATTCAACTGCACCGCCAAACAAACCAACTAATATTATATTACCTCGTTTTCGAATTAATGAAAGATTCATTTTAACTGTGGGTGGAGCATTGACAAAATCCACTATACTATCTACACCCTTATCATTACAAATTGACATAATTTTTTTAATTGCATCGGGTTCCTTGGTGTTAACTATATGAGTAGCACCTAATTCTTTAGCTGAACTCAATTTTTGATCGTCAAGATCAGCACAAATAACATTAGCATTTGTTAGTGTCTTAGCAATCTGAACACCCATTAACCCAAGACCACCAGCACCAACAATGAGAATATTCTCTGGATCATTAACTAGTGATTTTTTGATAGCAGTGTATGCAGTTAAACCCGAACATGCAAGTGATGCTGCAACATCAGGATCTAACCCATCAATTTTTGCTAGAAATTTATAATCTGGAACTAGTACATGTTCTGCATAACCCCCGTCCTGAAACACACCTAATGATTTTGGAGATTCACAGAGGTTAGTATTACCATTCTGACATGTAGAACATTTTCCACAACCCATCCAAGGATAGACTAACACCATATCACCTATACTCACATCCTTGACTGAATCACCAACATCTTCAATAATTCCTACAATTTCATGACCTGGAATAACTGGAAATTTAACTCCCCTATCTGTTACTTTCATAAATCCATCCCCAGTATCATAACCACCCTCCAATAGATGGAGATCACTGTGACAAACTCCTGTCGATTTTACCTTAACCAAGACTTGGGTGTTAGTTGGTGACAGTTTTTCAATCTCATTAATTTTTAGAGGCTGATTAGGTTCAGTAATCTGTGCAACTTTCAATGAGTTCTAATTTTTTTCCTAACAATATAAGAGTTGACTGAGAACAACAAAAAATTAGAGCCTTTAGATATTATGGAATGTCATTAGAATGATTTTGTGAGTAAGGAAGACACAAAAACCCAAATTTCAAAAATACCAATTAATGTTTTATTTGATCCAGAGGGAGTCAAGAAAAAAAATGTCTGGGATATTGATTTAGTCCAAATCCTCTCATTATTACTTGAAATCTTAGAAAAAGCCGATAAAAAGGATCTTAGAATTGCAGGTATGGCAGCACTTTCCTCATCATTAATCTACAGATTAAAAGTGGAAAGTATTTTTGCACTTCAAAAAGCTGCTATGGAGAAAAAATCACTGAGACAAAGAAGTGACATAGACATTCAAATGTTAGATATGCCATATAGACATGAATCAACATATCCTGTCTCACTGGATGAGTTGTTGGATTTACTTGAAAATCTAATTGGAACTATTGCAAATCCAAGAGAAAGAAGAAGTAATCAGTTGAAATTTGAACCTATTGAACCACCAGATTTTAAGAAGTATTTCAACTCGCTTGAAAACATAATTGGAGATTATCAAGATTTAGTACTAACCAAACTTAAAGACACTGGAGCAATTCTCTTAAGAACAATTACAAAAGACTTGGATACGACTGACTCAATTAGATGCTTTTTTGCTGTATTATTTTTAGCAAGAGATGAAAAAGTGGATTTACTTCAAGAAGATGAAGACATTAGAGTGACTCTAATCAAAGAATAATCACAAATAGATCAAGGATGTCTGAAGGATGGTTTTAAGTCAATTCTGGAAGGTCGATTGATATGGTCAAAGTTGATAATGAGAATGAATCTATTGCTAGATTAGAGTCAGCACTATACTCAGCAGGCAGACCTATGAGTATAGAGGAATTAATTCGAGCCTCAGGGACAGAATCTAGGACAAAAACTCTCAATCTACTCTCAAAAATAGTTCAAAAAACAAAATCCGCATTTAAGGCTATAGAAGTTGTAACATTGCCAGATGGTTCCTATGTATTTCAGTTGAAACCAGAATACAGTTCAACCATTGGAAGAAGATATGCATCAAAACCAATCTTACCTAAATCTACGCAAAAAACATTATCATACATTGCATATGAACAACCAATAGCAAGTAAACAACTTGTTGAAGTTAGAGGCACTGGTGTATATGCACACCTAAAAGAACTTTCTCAGTTAGATTTTATTGAACATCAAAATGTTGGAAGAATGAAAATTTACACAACAACTGAAAAATTTAAAAAATATTTTGGTATACAAGGCGATGCAGACACACTTAGACAAAAGTTATTTAAAAAAGTAAGAAATCGAAATACTAACTGAAAAACCATTACTTACGCCAAAAGTATCTGTTAACGTTCAATAATTTTTCTAAAATATGCGTTTTGTATAAATTAGAGTAAAATGTTCAATTATTATGAGAAAATCAATAGAGAATTTAAAGACAAGTAAAATTACTGGTGGTATTAGACATCCTCTAAAATCACGAAGAAAATTTGACATTGATAGATTTCCAAATGAAGCATTAATGGGAGAACAACTTACAGTTACAAGAAAAACAAGGGGAAACAATAGAAAGACATCTTTGAAAACTGCTAATGTTGTCAATGTAGTGTTAGCAGATGGAAAAATTAAAAGTTCTGAAATTGTTAAAGTTTTAGAAAATAAAACAAACAACGACTATCAAAGACGTGGTGTTATTACAAAAGGTGCAATTGTTGAAACAAAAGATGGTAAATGTAAAATTGTTTCAAGACCAGGTCAAGACGGAACATTAAACGGAATTTTAGTAAAGTGATAAAATGAAAGATTACGAACATGTCGTAGTCTGGCTTGATTATTTTAACAAAACTTTGCCAAGAAATAAAGGAAGAAGACTTACTAAAGAAAAATGTGTTTTTGATCCATCTTTGAAAGAATTAATCGAAGCATCAAAGGCAGCTGGATTTGAACCAAAAGAATCACAGGATCAAGTAAGATTTCCAAAAAGACCCTATGTTAGATCTGGTTACATTGTACTTGAAAAAAATACAACAAAGACTAACATCATGAATAAAATTTCAAATAAATTGGTTTCAAAAAGAGCAAAACAATCAAAAAATTAATCAAAATAGCTTTAAGCTAAAGTTTTGTTGACCGAAGGTAATGAAAGTAAATAGAGATTAGTAATTGTAATTGCAGGAGGTAGGTGAAATTATGCACTTAGCCAATAGTGGTCGAGTCATAATAAAATTGAGCAAAGTGATCACAGAAGGTCAATTACTATGTAACGAAGGTAGTCAAAAGATTGCCAAAGTTACTGAATTAATTGGACCAGTGAAAAATCCTTATGCTTCCGCCATTCCATTGACAAATAATTTAAAAAAATTAAATGGAATGAAAGTTTTTTCATTCGAACAAACTTCTCCTGCAAAAAGAAAAACCAGGAGAAAACATAGATGAATACATTAGAAATCGAAATTTGCTGTCCTGAATGTCAATCTACAATTATAGATGACGTTCATAACGGTGAAAGAATTTGTTCTAGCTGTGGCATTGTCGTAGCAGAACAAATGGCTGATTTTGGTCCTGAAACAAAAGGTGTCAGTCTTGAAGACAAAATGAGATTGGCTAGAGCAACTGGACAAACAACACTCTCACAGCATGATATGGGAATCACAACTGAAATATCATCACAAAACACTGATTATAGTGGAAAAAAGATTGATAGTACAACATCCAATCAAATGCAAAGACTAGAAAAATGGCAGAAAAGAGTGAGAGTAACATCTCCTAGAGAAAGGCGACTAACAAATGTGCTTGGAAAAATATCTGAAACCTGTGAAAACTGTAATCTTCCAAAAAATGTTGTAGAAACTGCTTCAATGATCTATCGAGGATTAGATGGAAAAAATATTGAAGTAAAAGGCAAATCTGTAGTAAGTATTACAGTTGCTGTTGTCTACATGGCATGCAAAAATTGCCATATTGTCAGATCTTTAGATGACATATGTAAAACTGTATGCACACCAAAAGATGTAAAAGCTAAAACAAAACTGGCTGCAAAATATTATAGAAATCTAGTTTTGGACATGGGAACAGTTACAACACCAATTGTAACTATGGATAAATACATCTCAAAGATTGCAAATCTAACAAAAACAGATGTTAAAGTAGAAAGACTTGCTTTGGAAATAGCTGAAAAGACACAAGATCAAAGCATTATTAATGGAAAAGCACCAAATGGAATTGCATCTGCGTATCTATACGTATCATCCATTTTGATTGGTCAAAACATTCTTCAACGAGATGTCTCGTCAGTTTCAGGAGTAACTGAGGTAACAATCAGGAATAGAGTGAAGGAAATTCTTACAACAC
>CAZKZG010000008.1:0-7752 GCA_964557215.1 uncultured Candidatus Nitrosopelagicus sp.
ATTCAACGATTATCACAACTTGTTAGTGATTTCAAAGAAATCAAAGAATTAGACATGAATCCAGTACTGGTAATGGAAAAAGGTCAGGGTTGTAAAATTCTAGATGTGCGGATAGGCATATAAAATTAGGCAAAGCTATAACGGAAACTCTTTAATTATTTATAACATGATGTCGTACTGTAGTTATGCAAAAAACAGTTAGACCAATAAGAACAGGCGAAGAATACATTGAAAGTTTACGTGGTCGCGATCTCAAAGTCTATCTCTTTGGTGAATTAGTAAAAGAACCTGTTGATCACCCAATGATTAGACCTTCAATAAACGCAGTTGCAAAGACATATGATCTAGCAGTAGAAGAAGAGGAACTTGCATTTCCAAAATCATCAATTTCTGGTGAACATGTAAATCGCTTTTTGCATATTGCTGAAAGTGCACAGGATTTAGTTTTGCAAAATAAAATGCAACGAAAATTGGGTCAGCTTACTGGTACTTGCTTCCAGAGATGTGTTGGAATGGATGCATTAAATTCATTACATTCTACAACATTCGAAATCGATGAAAAGCATGGAACAAAATATCATCAAAGACTTTTAGAATTTATCAAAAAGGTTCAACATGAGAATCTGGTTATTGGTGGTGCAATGACTGACGTTAAAGGAGATAGAAGTCTTGCACCAAGTGAACAAGAAGATCCTGATCTGTTTGTACACATTGTAAAAAGGGATGAAAAAGGAGTTTACATTACTGGTGCTAAAGCACATCAAACTGGTACAATTAACTCACATTGGATGATTGTAATGCCTACAATGAGATTACAAGAAAACGACAAAGACTATGCAATAGTTGGTGCAATTCCAGTAGACGCACCAGGTATCAAGTATATCTATGGAAGACAGTCATGTGATACCCGTAGTATGGAACCAGGCGATATTGATGTAGGCAACTCTGAATATGGTGGACAAGAAACTATGGTTATTCTTGATAATGTATTCATTCCAAATGAATCAATCTTCATGGATGGTGAATACGAATTTGCAGCAATGTTAGTTGAGAGATTCACATGTTATCACAGAAGAAGTTATGTTTGTAAAACTGGTTTAGGCGATGTATTAATTGGTGCAGCAGCAGCAATTGCTGATTACAACGGAGTACCAAAAGTATCACACATAAAAGATAAAATTATTGAGATGACACATCTTAACGAGTCAATTTATGCTGCAGGAATATCCTCATCATATCAAGCGCAGAAAATGAAATCAGGCGTGTTCTTAAATGATGATATGTTAGCAAATGTATGTAAGCATAATGTAACACGTTTTCCTTATGAGATTGGTAGACTTGCACAGGATATTGCTGGTGGATTATTAGTGACATTACCATCAGAAGCTGAATTACGGAGTCCAGAAACAGGTCCAATACTTAAAAAATATCTCAAAGCAAAATCAGGAGCTGAAGTTGAAAACAGAATGCGAGTTTTACGTTTAATTGAAAATATGACTATGGGGAGAAACGCAGTTGGTTACTTGACTGAATCTATGCATGGTGCAGGTTCTCCTCAAGCTCAAAGAATTCAGATTGCACGTCAAATGCAATTAGGATATAAGAAAAAACTAGCTAAAGATTTAGCAAAAGTTAAGGGAGAACATGAAGAAATCAAAGAAAGTTCTGAATATTTTCAACGTGTCTTCAAATTAGATAATAGCGAATAATTATTTCAAATCATCTTCAGATTTTGTTTCGTTTGAATCATTCAGTGGAGATTCTTGCGACTCACCTGTCTTTTCTACATATTCTTTATCCAAAGCAATGTCTGGAATTTCATTATTTTCAGACTTGTTTTCATCTTGCTTAACGGTATACTGGAATGTAACTTCTTCTTGCTTCTTTTTTGCAAAATGTTTCATTACCATAACTCCGATTATAATTGCAATTATGATGTAATTTACTGGAGGTTGGAGTATCTTAGTTACATATCCAACTTGTGGAACTGTATATTCAACTTTTCCAATATACTCTTTCTCAGTAATTGGAAAATCAGTACCTTGAATTGATCTTGGATTATTATCTCCTCTAGTCTTAATTACTTTCGGGTCTTCCTCAATAATTTGTTCAACTCTGTGAACAATTACTCTTTCTTCTCCCCTTTCATACTTTGCTGGAGAAAAAAATACAATAATATCACTTTTCTGAATATCTTCAAATGGTGTGTGACTTTCAACTACTATTACATCATACACCTCTAATGTTGGAATCATACTTCCACTAGAAACAACATAAAATGGATTAGCAGTACCAAAAATAGCTATTAATCCCACCCAAATGATTAGAACCGCAACTCCAACTATTATTACATCCTTGATAATTTTTCGTGAACCCAAATTAAAGTTCGTCAATGAGTTAGTAAGATAAATCTTACCTGATAGAATCTATAACTGTGAACCACACATTTCACAGAATTTTGAATCAGTCTTATTATCAAAATTACAACTAGGACACCTTGTTCCTAAACCAACTTCAGTTTTTGAAGTTTGAGATGTGCTATTATCATTTTTTCCTAAAAATATGACTTCTCCTACTGTACCAATTCTATCCCAATTTACACTAACATCATTTCCTTCATTATCGGAAATTACAAGAACTACTTTTTGAGTTGAATCAACTCCAACTTGTTTTGCAACTCCAATTTTTTTTGCATTTTCGTCAAATACATCCATTCCCATAATTGATCTGAAAGTTGAGTCAACTGGATTTGTTTGACTAACAATTTCTTCTTGTACACTTGTGTCTGTTTCAGCAAAATTACTAAAATCTGAAAGTGTTGAATCCTGATTTTGTTCAATTGGATTAGCTAAACCAACATCCAACTGTTCTTCAGATTTTTTAAATTCTCTATATTCTGCAATTGTACCGTTACATTCATTACAAATGTACTGACCTCTTTCTACCAGAATTAGATTATCTGCAACCTCTTCATTTGGATTTTCAAATTCAATATTTGGACTTCCTTCAAATTCTCTTTCACAAGAATTGCATGAGTATTTTGTAATATTTACAGATTCTAACCTTCCTACTGGTGCCAAAAAAAGATCTGGTCCTCCTAGATTTCCTTTGCTTTGTTGCTGATCTGTAACTTTAGCCATGACAAACCCACCAGAACCTCTAAGTTTTTTCAATCTTAATTCAGCACTCATATTCTCGATAAGTTTTTTTGGTCATTTAAGTATATTTTTGAAATTTTTCCATGTGCTTTTAAGAAAATTATCTAGTTGTAAAAACATGTCAACCTTTTTACATATGTTTAGATGACATTTTCTGATAATCATGGGAATTACACAAATATCTGATTCAAAAACATGGGAAATTGATGTGATAAATTCTGACAAACCAGTCTTTGTTGATTTTTGGGCAGAATGGTGTGGACCTTGCAGAATGGTTGGACCTGTTGTAGAAGAATTAGCAGGTGATTACGAAGGCAAAGTTAATTTTGTCAAAGTTAACGTTGATCAGGCTAATGAATTAGCCTCAAAATACAATGTGTTCAGTATACCGACCCTAATACTTCTTAACAGAGGCGAAGTCATCGCCCAACAAGTAGGCGCAGGTTCCAAAGAAACTTATCAGAATATGATTGACAGAGCACTAGAAAAGATTTAGGCTCTACTAATTTTTTCTTTTTTTCTAATAACTATTAATATTACAATTATCCAGTTTAGTCTATGTCACTAGGTGAGGTTGATACACTGAATTTACTATCTGATAAACTTCAAGCATTATTTGACGAATCTCAAGGATATTACGAATCTTTTCTTGATGCAAATAACTTGTACAAGAATGGAAAATTAACTGATCAAGAATTCTTTCAAAAGTTAGGAGATTACACAGTTGCATATTCTGCATTAGAATTTCTATCAATCAAAGTAATGTTTGAATTAAAAAAAGCCATTGATAGAATTTCTAATGGACAGTCTGTAGGTGGTACACAATCTCCTGGATTAATGCCTGGTATGGGTAATCCTGGAATGATGGCAGGTGGTATGCAACCTGGACCACGTGCTGGTGCTGCAGATAATCCTGTTGGTGGACCTCCTTCAGTAATGTCAGCTCCAGATGCCTTTAACCAACCTGGAACACTACCATCACCTGATCCTTCATTATTGCCACAAAAACAAAGTGCTGGAAACTGCCCTTCATGTGGTGCAGATCTTAGACTGAATGCAAAATTTTGTACTAAATGTGGTACAAAACTGTAAAATCTAAATTAAATTAGTTCCACACTCTCGGCAAAACTTAGCTGTAGACGAATTCTTTCCACCACATTCTGGGCAGAATTGTTCAGTACCTGATGAATCATCAGAGTTTGCACTACCATACATTCCACTACCTAACACTGCACCTGTTGGAACATATTTTTCGTCGTCAATAATTTCAACTGGAGCAAAATCTTTCTCATCTATGTATGTCAATAACCTAGGAATACCTTCTTCCTTATTCTGTGGATCTGGTACCATGTCACCTAACCAAAATGAAAATCTCATTAAAGTTAACTCTGGAGTAGAAAATGCAAGTGTATGACTAGACATGTATTCGTTTGCAGCTTCTTTTCCATTGAATACTTTCATGAATTAGTATCCTGATGTTCGGTGTATAATGTTTTCGAGAAATGGACCGAGAGGGAATCGAACCCTCGACATCCACGTTGCGAACGTGGCATTATACCCCTAAACCATCGGCCCTATTTTTTATGATTTTTTATTAGTGTATATTCATTTACTCAACTAATATAATGACAAAATGTTCATAATAATTATGACATATGATACTGTTATAGTAAATTCACATGTCATACATCAATCAGGAATCATAGAGAAGAATATTGTAATTGATGAGGGTAAGATTGTAGAATTTACAACAGATGTTCCATCATGTGACAAAAAAATTGACGCTACAGGATTAGTTAGCATTCCAGGTCTGATTGATACGCACATGCATTATGGTGTATATTCTCCAATAGATAGAGCAGCCACAACAGAATCTCATGTAGCAGCAATTGGCGGTGTTACAACAATGATGAGAATGTTAAGATTGGATGGAACATTTAGTAAGAATCTTAACCAACAACTTGAAGCAAGTTCAAATTCCCATTATGTTGATTACGCAATTCATGCATCAATTTTTAATCAATCACAAATTGATGAAATGAAATTGTGTGTAGAAAAAGGAATTACGTCTTTCAAGCTCTACATGAATCTTGGTGGTGAGATCGGTCATGTTTACATGGAAATGAAACCAGGAGAGACAAAACTAATTGAGTCACATGTAGAGGTAAATGATATCATAGTTGAAAATGTTGTTAAAAATGCATCAGAATTAAATTGTCCTGTATTAGTTCATGCTGAAGATTATCAAGAATGTGAATGTGGTATTAAAACTGCAAAAGAAAAAAACCGTGATGGATTAAATGCTTGGTCTGAAAGTCGCTCACCCGACTCTGAAGTGAAATCAATTAAAAAAATTTCTGAGTATGCAAGAAAATATGATTCAACAATTTATTTTGTTCATATTGGTTCTGCAAGTGCATTAGAACAAATAAAGATTGAACGAGGAAATGGAACTAAAATATTTGTTGAAACCTGTCCTCATTATCTTACTTTATCTCATGAAACACAAAAGGGATATCTTGCCAAAGTAATGCCTCCAATCAGAACACAAAATGATGTTAATTCTGTATGGGAAGCAATCAACCAAAATCGAATTAATACAATAGGAACAGATCATGTTGCTAATCAATTAAAACTAAAAACTGATGGTGATAGTGTTTGGGATGCATTAGCTGGTTTTCCTGGAGTAGGAACACTTTTACCAATATTACTAAGTGAGGGTGTTAACAAAAACAAACTTTCTTTAAATCAGTTAATCGAGCTGACAAGTTTTAATGCATCAAAAATATTTGGTATGACTTCTAAGGGAAGTATTGAAGTTGGTTATGATGCTGATATTACTATTATAGATATGAAAAAAGAGAAAAAAGTGGATCCTATTCTTTTCGGTGGTTTTTCTGATTACCTTGTTTATGATGGTTGGAATCTCAAAGGTTGGCCAGTAAAAACAATTGTTAGAGGTGAAATAATATCTGAAGACTTTGAGGTTGTTGGTAGACGTGGATTTGGGAAATTAGTGCCTAGAACTCTAAGTTAAAATATCAAATTTACCGTTTAATTTTGCTCTGTAAATTACATCTGGTTTTTTTGTAAATATTCCAACTTCTAAAACACCTGGAATTTGCAGAATTTTTTGTTGTAAAGATTTTGGATTTTTTATTTCACCAAAATCACAATCCAAAATTATATTTCCATTTTCTGTTACAAATGGATATCCTCTATCAAGAGAACGTAGAACAGATTCTCCACCAATTTTAGAAATATTTTTTTGAACAATATTTCTTGCCAGTGGATGAATTTCTACTGGAACAGATCTGTTAAAATTATTTACAAATTTTGTTTTATCTGCTATAATCACTACTTTTTTTGCTAAAGACATTAAGATATTTTCTCGGAGTAATGCACCACCACCACCTTTTATCAAAAATTTATTTCTATCAATTTGATCTGCACCATCAAACACTACATCAATGTAGTCAACTTGATCGGTTTCAATTAATGGAAGATTGCCTTCTTCAGCCACTAATTTGATTTGTGTTGATGTAGGCACACATCTAATGCTAAAATTTTTTGTCTTTACAAATTTTGATAATGTTTTCACAAAAGTGGAAGCAGCTCTACCGCTACCAAGTCCAATTACACAGTCATCTTTGATAAATTTCAATGCATCTATAGACAATGCCTTAATGGCATTATCAAATGACATTAATCCACCTCTGCTTGCTCAATCTTTGACATTGTTTTCATTATCTTAGCCTTTAAATCTTCAATATCATCGTCGTCATTATCCACTTCAGGTTCCTCTGGAAGTTGTACTGTTTGTTTTGGTTTTTCTTCTTTAACTTCGTTAGAAATTTGTGGTTTAACTTTATTTGGAATTATTGTTTTTTCTTCTGGAATATCTATTCTAGGTTTTTTGGGTGGTGGTGTAATAACATCACTATCCAACTGTGCTAACATTTGATCATATTTTGTTTGTTTAAAGGAATCAAGTTTTGGTACAGATGTAAGTGTTGTAATTTCAAATTTCCTTGTAGATTCGTTTTTTATATTTGGAATTTCTAATTCTGTGACTGTGTTATTGTTTACTTCCTTTTTGTCTATGTCTACTGTTACTTTAGATTCTGGTGCATGTTTCTCTTGTGGTTTAGTTTCTTTTGTGGTTAAACCTGCTTTTTCATTTTGGCTTAATTGGATCTTTGATGTAAGCTCGTATAATCTCTGATCTAACTGTGATAGTTTTTGATCCATAAGCGTGATTAATCCTTCACCTAATGGACCCAAGTCGGGATGTTTACTTACAATCTCTAGTTTTTCAATTCTAGCAATAATTACTCCAAGTTGATGTTGATATCTCAGCAATAATCTATCACGCTGTATTTTGGATAATCCTGAATCATCGTCATATAATCTAGAAATTGTCTTTGTTAGAATGTCTTTTTCAATTTCTAGTGTATGTAATTGATTTTGAATATGTGTATTTGCACCAATCTTAGTTGGTTGATTATTTTTTAATGAGAAAAATTGGTTTAACATCTATGTGTACCATTTAATCCATGAATATCTTCTTAGTTTTGCATCAGGAAAACCACAA
>CAZKZG010000009.1:0-6637 GCA_964557215.1 uncultured Candidatus Nitrosopelagicus sp.
AAATGTTCCAGACGTTGTTTGGAAGCCATAAAAACGGTTTTATTCGAATTGATTTGATTTCTGGTATGCCGAGGTAGCTCAGCCTGGGAGAGCACCACGCTGAAGACGTGGCTGTCGCGCGTTCAAATCTCGCCCTCGGCATTTTATCATATTTTTGGAAAGAACAGAATGTTTTAATATATGAACAACCTGTTTTTTTCGATTTAATTGGTAAAAAAGAAGGTGGTAGCAAAAAAAACATCAACAGCAAAAAAATCTAAAAAAACTACCAAGAAACGTAAACCTAAGTCAGATAATGATGATAGTTTAGATTCAGGAATTGTTGTCGTCGATGATGACTTTGACGTTGATAAAGATAGGGTAAATGAGGAAAGACGTGCGTATTTAGAAGAAGCTAGATCACAGGAAGCTGGAGAGTAGTAAAGCAGATATCCTTGCATGTATAATACATAGGATGAAAGCATTATGTATGATTAGGGTACACCCCGGTCAAGTAGATAAAGTTCTTGGAGTTCTAAAAAGAAAAAGGCGTGTTTCAAAAGATGTAATGGTTGTGTCAGGCAGAGCTGATATTTGTGTAATATTAAACACTTCAATAACTGATATTAATAAAATTGTTATTGATTTAAAAAATATTAAAGAGATTGTTTCAACTGAGACACTGATTGAAGTAGAGGTTGATTTGGGTTGGTAAGAGCAATAATCTTAGTTAAATCACCTAAAAAATTAATTGCCGCAAGATTACGCAAAATTAGTTTAATTTCGGATTCTTTTCCTGTGAGTGGTCAATTTGATGCGGTTGCAGTAATTAATGTAAAATTATTATCTGAAATAAAAGACATTACAACTGAAATTCAATTAATTTCAGGGGTGGAACGTACTGAGACAATGATTGAAGTTCAGTAAAAGATTTAACGTTTGATTAAGAAGGGTTGATATGAATATTAAGAGAATTGGTAATGTTATTTTAGCCGTGAAAGACTTGGAACTTTCCATCAAATTCTACAATGAAACTCTTGGTATGCCAATAAAAAATGAAAGAAGGAATTGGGTTGATTTAGGAACTACAGGTGCTGTATTAAGTCTCCATCCAGCATCAATTACTGCACCTCATACAGGTACTTCTATTGATAATGGTGTACTAATTGGACTAACAGTAGGTGATCTTAATTCTGCTGTAGAAGAATTAAAATCAAAAAATGTTAAGATTTATCGTGATATACAAGAGCGTGATGCTGGGAAAAATGCAATTGTTTTAGATCCTGACGACTATATGATTTCACTTTTTGAACCTAATTTTTCAAATGAAAAGGATAAACAAACTGGTGGATATGTAGGATTTACTCCTCAATAGAGATCTTTCTAATTTTTTCAATTATTGATTTACTTGGATTTGATTTTGGTCCAAATGTAATGTAGTATGCTATATCTTTATTTTGGCATAGTAATATGATGACCTTTTTATGATTAAAAATCATATAGTTTGTTTCACCAATTGCAGATACCGATTTTTTTCTAAGTTTAAGTGATGTGGCAATAGCAAAAAATTCTTCACGAACTTGATTTGCTGATAATAATGGTTTTATTCCATGATTTATCTTTCCTGCTAATGTTCTACCATGTGAATTTATTACTCCAACATAACGAATTGATTTAGAAACTTTACAAATTTTTTTACATTTATTCCTATATTTGCTTATTTGCGTATTCCATTTGCTAATACCTGATTTTTGCATATTTTAAGGCAAAATTATCAATTAATAAACAAGTCGACAAATTCTAGTGTACAAGGATAATTAATTAATTATGGAAAATACCAAAATTTTAGATAATATACGCAAAATACAAGAATCAAGTGCACGAAATTATTTTGAAAGTAAAGAACGGTTTTTTTTGATCAATATATCAGGAAAAATTCAAAATGATTTATCTATAGATCTGAATAAAGTTGAAATATTATTTTTGGAGACAATTTTCAAAAAATATCTGAAATTTGTTGTTTGAATAGGTTATTTTTTATTAGATTTTACATCTAATTGTTTTTTTAGTTCTAAATTCTCTTTTAACAGTTTATCATTTTCTTCTTTTAGTGTATGAAGTGAATTTTCTCTTGAAAATAGTGGGTGGCCTGGAGGAAGAACATTTGTATTCATTTCAATTAACGAGTTTGCTTTATCTCGAAACATTTGATTAAAATCTTGTAATTTTGGTAACATTGATGCACCCTTAGCTGAAAAATTACCTCTAATTTTTTGTGAATGGTTAATTCCTGATGGGGGTACACTATTTGGAGGATATCTAATTCCATCAGCTGAAATATTGTGAGGTAATTCCTTTTCTCTCCTAATTCTCAAATCTTCCATGCTGATTTTAATTAATCAACTATATTTTTACTTTATTCAGGATTATTAGCATTAATTTGACCAAGTTACTCTATTTTTTATCAACTTGTTCTGATCGTTAATCAACTTGTTCTGATCGCTGATCATTATAGCGATCTAAATATTTGGATCTGACATGAAAATCAACAGTGAAAAAATGTGTATAAAATGTAACAAACGTATTCATGATAATGAATTACATAAAATAGTAATGTATGTTATTGAGGAACAGTTTACTGAACATCATTATGAACATGTTGAATGCCCTGAAAATTTCACCGTTTAGTTTTTGATGCATATACAGGATATAATTTACCAGTATGTCTATTACGATAATTCCAACTATCTTTATCCCAAACTTTTAGTTCAAAGTTTTTCTGAGTTGTTGGATGTATTTTATTGAAAACGTCTTCCCCAATCATAATTTGTTGTGGCCTTGCTTTATTTTGGACCTTTGCTGCAATATTCATAACAGGCCCTAAAAGATCTACATGTGCTCTATCTTTATCTTTACCATAACGCATAACCATACTTTCACCATAATCTATACCAATTTTAATAAAAAGATCTGGATAATCATAGTTGTTTAAGATTGGGTTTATTCCCTCTTCAATTATTTTTATCATATTTTGTGCACAACTAATTGCATTATCAGATGCCATCAATGCACTTTTATGAATAAAATAACCAATAACAGCGTCTCCTACAAATTTTAATGTGAACCCATTATGCTGTTTTACTGCTATTGCCATTTCTTGGGCAAACGAACTTACAATCATTGCAACTTTTTCTTCTGGCAAAGATAATGACATGTCTGTAGAACCCACCAAATCCACAAACATTACGGCCATTGGAATTTTTTCATTAACATGTGCTCTCAAAAATTCGTCTGATTCTGAGATAATTCCATAGTATTCTGCACCACCTTGTTTAACTGCCCTCCAAATTCGTTTTTGTGTTTCTAGAATCATTGTTTCTGAATCAAGTGTTTTTGCTGAACTTTTACCTAACATCATATCAACAATATTAATGGTTGATGGTTTTTGATTTTCAGATTCTGATTCAGTTATTTCATCGGTTTCTATTTCTAAATTATTAGTATCATTTCCTGTTGCAGCAGCTAATAATTTTTCATATTTCTCATCAATCTCAGCTCTAGCCTTATCCATCTCAGCCTTATCTTCGTCATCACTCATATGATCACATTTATTCTAATGGGAAATCTGTATTACAACTTTTGCATTTACCTCGTTTCCCATTGTATTCGGAGCTAAAATAGGTGATAATTTTACCCCCACAATGCTGGCAAATTATAGATTCAGACTCCATATAATCAAGACTGTTTCGTGAAAATATAAGGAGTTACAAATGGTTGATCCATAGTCCAATACGTAGGTAAATTTATCGTCTTAATCATTTTCAGATTAAATTTTTTAGTTGTTGTGCCCCAACCAAAATCTAACTGTTTTTTATCAAATTTTCGTTTTGCCAAACTACCAGTTAATACAAAACATGAAGTTTTTTGTAGTTTAGATGAATTTAATATGTTCTTGATTATTGAATCAGCTAATATTTCACCATTTTCAGGTAGTCCGCCAATAAAAAAAACTGGAGTGTTAAGATTTAATTTGTTATAATCAATAATTGTCGCATCATCATTAATTATTTCAACATCAATTGGGATACTTTTTGTAATATCATTTTGTAAATTTGAAAGTTGCTCATCAATTTCTATTGAATGTGACTTCAAACCAAAAATTTTTCCACAAAATGCAATTCTTCCATCGCCCGAACCAACATCAATCAATTCGGAAAAACCAATATTTCTTGATTCCAATGCAAGAAAATAAGCAGAGAGTAACCAAGTTGGATAAAATGGTGCATAGCTAGTGTCATGCTTGATACTATCAATCCAAAATTGATTCAGGTCACCCTCAAATACTCTACATTGAATGCCGCATATTTCAACATCAGTAGTATCATAGTAGATTTGATTATTTTCCATAAATTGATGTAAAAGTGTTAAATGTTTCTGTTCTATTGGTAAAAAATTAGTTTTATTTATGGGAAGTATTTCTTGGATGTGACTTTTTCCAGTATATGATTCAACAAATGCTTCTTTTATTTTTATAATATTTTCTGAAATTAAACTCATACTTACATAAAATTTAAAGGAGTATATGAAAGAAGATTATGCGTATAGGTTCAAAGTCAGAAAATGAATTTTTCTTGAAACTAAACAAAAGAAATGAAATAATTCAAGAAAATTTTCTTAAATTAATTAATAATGCAACTCAAACTGTTGGAATAAAAGTAATGTTGGGAGACAGTACTGTAAAAGAGGTAAATACATTTGATCCAAAAAATGTTGAGAGTTTTTTTAATAGAATAGTTAATTCTTTAAATGAGTGGAAATCTCAAGGAATTTCGTATTCATATAATGATGATGTCAGACGAATTTTTCTAAAATTAGAAATCAGAGAAGGAGACTATGTTGTTTCTGTTCATGCTTCTTTACAATTTCATGTTTTGCTATATTACAAACCAGTTCAAAGAGTGTTGGAACTTCAAAAAGAATTATCTGAAATAATTGATAAAACCAACATCTCAGATTCACAAATTTCTGACGAAGGGAATAAAATAATTCTTCAAAAATTACAAGATCTTGGCTATGACAAAATTAATGAGCAAAATCTTTTTGAACTATTTTATAACGATGAAAATTTATCTAAAATACTTTCAGAGAAAATTGAAGGTAGTCAAGAAAATGAAACAATAGAATTTAACAATAAAAAAAAGGAATTACTAAACCAATTAGATGACTTACTTTTGGAAACTTTTCAAACCAGTTCAGTGCTTATTGATGAACAAAAATTAGTTAATGGTGAAGAAGGATGTCTCTGTAATATTGACTTGGAATATATTGATAATAATTCAAAACAAGGTCTTTTTAATCTTGATTTACTGGATGAAAAATCACAAGAAAAAATTGAGGCTAGAATAAATCAGATTTTTGTTACTTTAGATGCCTAAGCCTACTTTTTCAAATACATTTAAAACAGAAATAAAAATTGACACATTTTATGACCATTTCATATGCAGATATAGAAAAAGCTGAGAATGCACAAAGTGATGTTATAAGAAAAACATCACTTGAATTTTCACAGACATTTAGTAATATGACAGGTTCCCAAGTTTATCTCAAAAATGAATATGAGCAAAAAACTGGCTCATTTAAGATACGTGGTGCGTATTACAAAATTAGTTCATTAAGTGATGACGAAAAGAAACAAGGTGTTGTCGCTGCATCAGCAGGAAACCATTCACAAGGTGTTGCTTTTGCATCATCACTAGAAAATATATCATGTACAATTGTAATGCCAAAAAACGCATCACCTGCAAAAATTGCTGCTACACGTGGGTATGGTGCAAATGTAGTTTTAGACGGATTAACATACGATGAGTCATGGGCTAAAGCACAAAAAATTTCAGAGGAGACAGGAGCCACAATTATTCATGCATTTGATGATCCAAATATAATATCTGGGCAAGGTGTAATAGGATTAGAAATTTTAGAGCAGCTTCCTGATGTAGATGAAATTTATGTTCCAATTGGTGGTGGTGGACTTGCAGCTGGTATAATCACAGCAGTAAAAGAGAAAAACCCAAATGTACGAATTATTGGAGTTGAATCAAAAGCTTTTCCAGCAATGAAACATTCAGTTGAATCTGGTCATGTGGAAACAATAGAAGGCGGATTAACTATTGCAGATGGTATATCAGTTAAAACACCAGGGGAAATAACTTTTGATATAATCAGTAAAGGAATTGATGAGATTGTAACAGTAGATGACTCTGATATCATTAAAACAATGTTTCTTTTAATGGAAAGAACCAAGGCAGTAGTAGAACCTGCGGGTGTTGTAGGATTAGCATATTTATTAAGTAAAAAACCTGCACCAAACAAAAAGGTTGTTCCTATTTTGTGTGGTGGAAATATTGACATGTATCTTTTAGGACAAATTGTTGCTAAAGGATTAACAAATATGGGAAGAATGGTAAGAATTTTAATTACATTAAAAGATAAACCTGGTGCATTAAAAGAAATTGTGGACGAAATATCATCATTAAGTGTAAACATAGTTGAGGTTATTCATGATAGACTAAGTTCTGGTATTAATGCAGGTACTGTAGGCGTAACATTAAGCCTAGAAACTGAAAATCAAGAGCAAGCTGATAGATTGATTTCACATCTA
>CAZKZG010000010.1:0-44435 GCA_964557215.1 uncultured Candidatus Nitrosopelagicus sp.
TCTGAAAACACCTTTCTCAACAAATGCGTTGTTGATGAATGGATATCCAGCAGATCTTCTTGTTGCTTCATAGTACTCAGTTGGGATTGCGATTTGGATTCCGATTCTTGGATAACCATATCCTTCTGCATCTGATGTATCAAGTGCGAATAATCTTCCGATTTCACTGGAATCTCCAGAGTCGCTTGGTGCATCTTTGCTTGGAATGAATGGTATTCCGTAAATTGAATCTACGTGAATTCCAACACCTGTTCCTTTGAATGTTTGAATTCCGTTTACGTCGATTTGTACTAAACTTTCACCGTATGGATTTGGAATACGGACTGAAGGCATATACAAGCCTTGTATTTCGGAGTAAACTTCGTGAGAACCTAGGAATACATTTGGATCTTTACCAGCTGCGATTCTAATCTTTCTTAAGAAAGTTCTTAGAGTGTCGTCAGTTAGTACACCATTTGTACCGATTGTACCACTTGCAGATTCGACAGTTGAGTCGAATTCTGTGCCAGAATCTCTATCAATGGTTGCGTTTGCTGCCCATGGATCATATGATCCAGTTGTACTTCCACCTAAAGCATCTTCCTCTGCACTAGAAGAAACGATTCTATCTAGTGTTTCAAAGTCAGTTGTTCCAGAGTGTGTACCTGAGCCTGTAACCGTACCTTCAACATCTGCTAAAAGCATTCTATTAAGGAATTCTTTGTGCTGAACTGCCATATACAAACGGAGTGAACCAAGTCCTCCCCAAATGTCATCTTTAGAGTGTGTTGCTAACCATTCCATAACTTCAGTTGCACTAAATGGTAACTGAGCTGTCTTTGGTCTAACATCAATCTCTTTCAATGTTGGCTTTACTGTTTCAGCGATTGCTCCACCTTCTGCTGTACCACCCAATACTGTGTTAGAATTGTTGGTATTTAGAGTTGGTTTTGCAGTTATGACCCTCCATCCAGATTTATCCCAAGGATATTTTGGAAGGATGCCAAATGCGTTGGCTTCTAAGTTGAGCTGTGCCCATGCGTAAGCCCCAAATATAGCATTAAAAGTACCTGCTGTGCTTGTGGTTACTGGTGCATCTGCTTTTCTAAGAAGGTTTCTGTTATATCCATAATATTGTGCTTCAAGCTCGTCGATTGTTCGTATTTGTACCATTTTAGAATTGACCTACCTCATCTTGTGATGGTGTGTAGTATTTACCTTTCAGAATGTCTCGAGCTACGTTTGCTAACCCTTCATAACCTTCAGATCTTGCATCTTTTAATATTGGTGAATAATCTTCCGAGAAAGATTTGTCAACAGTATCAACGATGGTTGATGGTCTAGGGGTTTCAGTAGAATAAGTAGTTCCTAATGCTTTTTCTTGCATTGAGAGATTTTCTGGATCACTTTCTGGCTTCTTTTCACCGTCACTTGGATGTCTATCTGAATCTAGCCCTGTTTGACGAGAGTTTGATTGATATTCATCTGGGACTGTAACGTCAGCTCCAATATCTTCGCTATCCTCAACGGATGGTTTCAATGGGAGATCAGTTGGTGTTTCGAGTGCTTTCAATCTATTGTCGATGCCATCGAGTGTAGTACCTACACTTTTTTGGGTTTCGGCTAGAGATTGAATTACGTCAGTAAGTGTGTCCAAATTTGATTTTACAGTTTCTTGGAAAGCTTTGTTGGCTTCTTCAGATTCTGATTTCTCTTCTTTGGAGTCTTCTTTTTCTTCTGAATCTTCAATAACTTGTTTGGATTCTTCTTCTGAACTCATGTTGTTACTGGATCTAGGTTTATTGGGGTTTATATATATTTCGCTATCTTTATTAGTGTCTTTATCTCCTCTTGAAGAGTTGCCTGACTGATTATTACCATCTTCTGTTTGATAACCTGATTTTTTTGATTGACCAACTCGACCTGAACTGGTGTTTTCATCAACATCTTGATTGTATGCACCATGGCTATTACCATCTGTTTCTGGGTCTTGTTTACCTTCTTTATCTTTTTCGCTTTCTTCGTCTTCATTTTCATCCTTTACCTCTGTGGTAGTTATGCCTGTTCCTATACCTGAATCTTGATTATATGTATGATCGTGACCTAAACCTCTTTGCCCTTGTGCGTGAATTTGCTCTCCACCTATATTACTGTCTTTTGCTACAAAACAACCAAATTTATCACATTTTATGACCATTTTACCATCTTCTCTTTCTTCAATATTTTCTGTCATAGCCTTTGCAATAGGGTTATAATCTGTAATTAATGCCAATGGAACTGCTGGATCTTTACAAACTGCAACCTCATAATGCTCTAAATTCTTCAATTCATATGCTACTGAACCATCTTTCATTACTTTTGGTGTTCTATTAGATTTAGTTGCACCACCAAATGATAAGCCTTTATACTCACCACTTTTGATTTTTGACCAAATTTCATTGTCTAATTCATAATTTTTATGTATTTTACCTGTTACTTTAATTGCTGGAAACTCTGCTCCACTAGAATCTTTATAGACGGTTTGTGCATAACTGATACCTTTACCGATTATACGGTTAGAATGAGTATCACTAATAGGGGCTCCTCTATCCATCCATATAGGTAAAACCTTAATTAATTCATCAACTATTGTTATTTCTCCTTGTTTATCTTTTACTTCAACTGTTAGATAACCCTCAAAAAATCTATCTTCTCCATTTATAGCGTGTAGAGCTTTGGTGACAAGCTTACTCCAATATAACTCTTCTCCCATACATAAAAAATAATCTTATTACATATAAACTTTATTAGAATAAAAAAGGTGAATGGTTGGCTTATTAAGCCAAAACATAGCCATTTACTCTTTCTTTGCTTTTGTAACTGCGAAATCAGCTGCGAAACCAGTGGTTAAACCTATCAAGGCTAAACCAATATCCCCAATGCCCTCAGTTGCAATAGTTTGACCTATTGCTATTGCTGCGAAGGTGGATATGATTAAAGCACCTGCGAATTTCCTTGCAGAGAAAGATTCCTCTTGTCTATGTAGGTAACCTCGTAGTGTGTTTAAACCTGCACCGATTACTGCTGCGCCCACAGTTATTAGTACTGGATCTACCATAAACAAACCTCATTTTGCCAATATATAAAATTTACTACTGTTTATCGTCTAATACTTTGCCTACTAAATCCTCTAAATCAGAGTCGGCTTCTTGATGTAATCTGTTCGATTGTCTATCTAATGCTGTTGCTAAAATAATAAGGGCTTTTTGGAGTTGAGTTACTCTATTACACAGATCTTTTTGTGTGAGTGATATTTTTCTAAAATATGCTATAAGAGTTCCACCACTACCAAGTGCTATTGCTATGACTATTTCTGAGAATAGTTCATCAATCATTTCGAACATAGTTATTATTTACTTCTGGCTTATTTAAAGATGTTTAACGAACAGGTTTAAGAGTTTCATCTTCAATCATTTGTAATATAAGTGCTGGTTCCTCAGAAACGAGTCTTACAAATGTATTATCTCCACCACTCATTCCTTCAAAACGACCACACTTGAAACAAAGAAATATGGTATGCACTTCATCTGTATATGCGTACATTGTTGCTTTACATCTACATTCCATTTCGTTATCTAACATTTTTACCCCAATGGTTTATAAATAAGTTTCGTTTTTAAATATTATGGCAACTTCGATTTATATTTATGAGAGTTTAGATCATTATAAAAAGATATACAAAGGTGTTAGAAATGATCCAACAAGAGAATCATTTTTAATTGATATGTTTGTAAAAGATAATAAATTACTTATTGTAACAAAAACAAGTGAATTGAAAGAAAGACCTGAATTACATAAATCATTAATACATTTTAGAAATGGAACATTAGGAAAGTATGAAGAAGGTGATGAAAAACTTGTTGGTTATAATAATTTAAAATTTAACAATAAAAAAACAAAACTAGAACTTATGCCAAAATTTTTAAGAAAACCTGAATTAGAGTTACGTGTCGATAGATTTTACGGTGAAACAACTAAAAAGAAGCTCAACATAGACTACACACATAGGTATTATGACTTGGTTTTTGATAGAATAAATCTATTCTTGGAGGAAAAAAATGCTTGATGTTCATTTAGGTGATGTGGAAGATAAGTTAGATAAGATAACAGAACAACTAGGTTCTATACAAAAGTTATTGGAATTATTGTTAACACCACCTGATCTTAAAGAATATGAACAATGGAAACTAAAAAAACGAAAAGGTTTAGATTAAAACTTTGCTTTACATCCTTTACAAGTTGAATAGCCTTTTGAATGACCATCATTCTTACCCCAAGTCCATGTATAACCTGCCTTTTTTTTACATTTAGGACATGGTTGTATAGGATAATTACCTGAACCCCAATCACTCATCTTTTATTACCTAAACCCTTTCCCATTATAATTTGCCAATCTTTTCCGTGTTTTTTTCTTATTTTTTGCCAAAATGGATCTGCACCGAACATACCACCTTTTTTATTATATTCTTTTGTTACATTTGCAATTCTTCTATGACAAGTTCTGCAAAATCTTGCATTTATTTGTTCAATTTCAAATTTATATTTACCACAAAAGAAACATAAACCATACATTTTTTGTGATACAGTAGCAAGAAGTGGTTCTCTACCTCTTTTACCAGCACATTCTGCACATATATCTGCAATAGTAGCTGATGAAGCATCTTTTTTGAAACAATTAATACAAACTGCTTCTTTGTAATGATCTACGTGTGTATATTCATCTTCTTGATGTGTTTTCCAGAGTTTTTTAGTGTAATCATTATCTCCAGAATTATTATTCAATGATGTTGGCATATTAATTCTCTGATAATCTCACTTTTTTTAATGCTTCTTCTAAGAAATTTCGTATATTATTACAAGCATAGTCGTTAACACCGTGTTTTCTAACTGCTTTCTTCAATTCTTCAATAAGTAAGTCAATTTCACTAAATTCTGCTTTGTAAACATTGACAGTTCCACCACTTAGTTTTATTTTCTTTGTTTTTATTACACGCCTGACTTGTTCATTATGTATTTTTTCTGCTTCTTTTTTATCTTCAAACTCATGTGGGTTTTTAGTCCAGTGGCTATATTGTGTGCCACTATCTGCCCCTTTAGATTTTTTTGCTTTCATTATCCCACTCTCTCATACCTGCGAATTCGTTCTTAACTATATCTCTTGCTTGTCTTACCGTCATACCTGTTGATTTTCTAAGTTCATCTACTGTCTTTGTTTTTGTCCAACCAAAGTCAACTGATGTTTGTAATGTATTTTTTACAACTTCAAAGTTAGCTGGTGTTATACCGTCAACATATGATTTCTTACTCATACTTGTACCACTTCCACTAGCTGGTGAACCTTGACCTGTTCCACCAATATCACTTGGTCTTGAGTTTTTTGGTTCTCCCTCAAACGATTGTTTGTTTTCTTGCTGTTGACCCATCATATCACCTCTACCATTTGCACCACTATTACCCATCATATTCATGCCCATAGCGAGTGTTTCTTCTGTAATAGCACTATCTTTACTTACTTTAAACTCACCTGTGTGGGTTCTTGTTACCTCAAATCCCATTTGTTGTAACATAGCCATGTTCTGTATTTCTACACCATCTGTTTGTAAGTCTCTTAATTTGTCGGTTTCTTCTCCCATCTTTAATTGTAGTTTCCAATCATCAATTTGTAAATGATTTGCAATTTTACTAAAAAATGATTTCTCAAGTATATCTTGACCCCATTTAACAGCTCTATTAGTTATGGTTACTTGAAGTCCTTCTTGTGACCAACCTGCTGGTGTTTCACCATAATAGAATGGAAGTACACCATAAACTGCACCAATAATCATTCTAAGTTCTCGTCTTATTTCAATAAATTCTAACTCTTTAAGTGAACCTGTAAAGTCTAACCATTGTGCCATATTTGAAGAACCTTTGTCACTTTCAACCATAAGTGGGTGTATCATGTATGGATCTTCTTGTGCTCTCTGTGAAAGAGTGTCCCAAGACTTTCTAAAGGTTTCATAATTACGTGAAGCAACTACCAATAATCCTCTTGGTGGTCGCATTTTATCAAAGTATTTTCTGATAAATTCGTCCATATGTGATAAGGACATAGCTTTTGACCAAATGGAATAAATTGGAGAATAACCATAAAGTAAATGTGGTCTATATTTACCTGCCTTCCAAACAACTTCACCTTCACCATAAACAACACGTTTTGGTTGTGGAATACCTATAGAGTAAACAGAGTTAACTTCCATAACAGCCTTAAGTGCTTCTGCACCACAACGATCACAAACAGGCTTGGTTAATCGTTTGTCTCGGTGTTCAAATCGTGGGCACACGAAAATTTTATTACGCTTATCGTCATAACCTATGCGACCATCACTATCTGCTATCATCGCCACCTGTGGTGGATCGATCCTAAGGTACTCTTTTATAGCAGTTTTCTTGTGGTCGATCTTACCACTTACATCGTCTATGTAGTAGTTCTTTAAGCATAGCAAGTATGCGTTATCGCTAATCTCTAAGTCACGTTCCAACTGTCTTGAAACGTCTTCAAGTGTTTGGTCGTTGCCGTTGACGGCACCTGCCAGCATATCTTCCAAAATCTTTCGGTGTTCTGGAACTGGTCTTTTTAAGTCATTACTTCCACAAGTATCACATTGAACATCATCAGGTAATGCTTGTTCATCAGGGGCTGGTACTTTTTTAAGAACCAAGGCTTTCTTTCTTGGTTGTGGTGAGTGTGAATCGTTATTTGCTTCAAGTGGTTGTTCATCTGGAATGTCAGATGCTAATGGTTGGTATTGGAACTCTTTACCACAATTATTACATTTATACTTCCATTTTTCAACTACCTCAAAACCATTCTTAAACATCTCTCTGTTAAGAGTTTCAATAGGTATTCTAAGTGCATCAATGTTATCTGCTAACTCATAAATCATTATGAGAGGAAAAGGAAAAATTGGTAATTTGGCACCTGTATCGGTACTCATGTATGGTTGTGCTATTGAAGGTCTAGTTGTGCTTTCTGTATAACCTTTATTGGTTAATCTAAATGCACTCTTAAATTTATCTACAAAGCCCATGATTTATTAATAAAACGGGGGTTTATAAACTTTGTCCAAAATTGTAACGTTTTTGTAACACTATCCACCGTGTTCGTGGCATTGACGATTACGTTTTTTCTCACTACATTTGCATTGAATTGAAGTTACTTCTTCATATTCAGGCTCATTAACTATAGACATAATAGATAAATATATACTAATAATATAAAGATTGTTACCTAGTAGTGTGAGTATGCACACCTGAAACATGGAGGACTGGATTTACTAACCAGCTAGGTGGCAAACTATATTAATACAATCAACAACATTTAAATATGGTAGAGCTAGAACCTGAAGATTATACAGAGATATTAAATTGGTTTACATTGGCACATGGTCGAAAAGATATAGCTTCTGTACACGGATTACCTGAAAGAGCAATAAAGGTTTTTTGGAAACTATCATTTTTAGCAGAAGATAAACTTAAAGAATTTTCTGATGAAAACTCGGAAAAAAAAACGATTAATTAAAAACACTTATATTGGTACTATTTATACACATATTAGTTCCTCAGGGCATACCACCACATAACAAGTGGGTGTGGGTTCAACGGTAGCCTTCTTAGAACTTTCGACGATCTTTTTTTTAACGAAAGATATATATGTTATATTCACGTAATAGAAGTATGAAGGGATTGTTTGTATTCATTTGGTTAAGCGTGATTGTTTTCGGCATATTTGCATCGTTGGGCGAGGGCTATGTCGGTATTTCGGTTGTTTGTGGACTTGGAATATTTTACACAATTTGGAGAAAACGCAGAGGAACTGACGAATTTAAAGTCAACGAGTTCTCGAAAGAATTATTGGAGAGTTTAAGATGACACCGATTGAGGAAGACGTTTCGAACTTTAACAATGGAAAGATGTGTACAACTTGCTGGAGGAAGTTTGAGAAAAAAGATCTCTGCATATATGACGGAGAGTGGACTTGTGATAAATGTGCAGCCAAGTTTATAAAATACGCATTTGGGAGAGAAAAATGAAGCGAAAAAACGGTACTAGAAAATACGGTAATATGGGAATATCTTACCGAGAACTTAGTGAAGCAAGTGGTTGTAGCGAATATAAGATAATGAAATACGTGAGATTATTAGAACCTATTGTGGAGGAAATGGAATGAGTGAATGTCAATGGCACCACAACTTTTACTTCAAGGAGTTCAAGTTTTACTGTAAGGCTTGTGGTAGGAAAGAAAATGAATAAAAAACCGATGATATTTACAAAGTGGATATGGGTTATTCCCCTTTTTGTGTTCTTTATAACAATGATATATGGTACGTTTTTCTATGAAACACCGATTATAAATAATACAACTGAGGAATGTGTAGAACAATATTATGCTTCAACGAGGATATGTCCATGACCTTAAGTAAGGATTTTACCACATATGCCCAGCTTAGGCATGAGGTATATGAATCAATTAAAAAGATGATGAGGGATAATAATGTATAAGGAAAAGAAAGATTGGACAGAACACTATAAGGATTGGAAACGAATCCTCCCCACCATTGACGGTAAAAAAGAAACCGATCTGTTTAGGCGTAAAATTATAGAACGCCTTATAAAGGATTATGAGGTAAATGACACTGGGTAATAAACAGTTGGAAAAGGTTATATGTGTCGCCTGTACTGAACCGTTTGGTGAACATACTAAAAGACAACTTGTAAGATGTATATTTAGAATACAGGGAACTATGGTAGGCTCCCAAATTTCGAATCACGACTTGGAAGATAAATAGGAGTATATAAAGGCACCTAAACATTTATATATCTAGTGATCTTTTCAAAATCCATTTTTTCTCCAGATGACCTAGGGCGTGATGGTTGTAAAACGAAAAGGGGGTGGAAAAGCTTGCTTAGTGTCGTATCTTTAACGTGTTGTCTCGCCAATGCAAGTTTAACAGTTTTGTTGTTTCAATTAAGCAACGTGGCTTATCCTTAGTTGGAATTCACACCTTATGCTAAGATACTCTTTAACAAAGGTGTTACTTGATATCGTGAGTTTTTAGATTCGGCTTTATCTGAATACAATGTATTCATTAACCATTGGTATTGTTCACCAACGGTTTTGCCGACACCTTGAATGATTATGCTTTTACCCTGAACCATAGGAACAGAGATTGAAGCGTAAGCACTCTTAGGCTTTGTATCTGAAGCCTTTGGTTTTGCTATACTGAATGTAACCAATTCAGTACGGAACAAAGCCAAAACAGCCCCACTCACAGTATCAGAAGCGATAGTAACTTCTGTAGGCATACTGAACATTAGCCTCATGCCATTTTATGATCGCTATTTCTCATGCCTAATTACATCCTTTTAGGCACGGACTATAACACCGTTATGATCCCAGGCTCACGCCTAGCACTTGATCTCTAGGCACGGATTAGCGATCACAATCTGATCGCCTCATAACGCCATAACGCTTTTATAGTTGGCTTGAGAGTACCGTACTTTACGGTTTGAGATCGTACTTTACGGTTCACCACAACGCTTTAATACTTGGCATTTCGACCACATACACTATGTTATCCTATAAAAAAATAAAAAAATAATCCGTAAGGTATAAATAGGCAGGTCGCTACGCATAGTAGGGGTTTCTTACGAAACAAAATGATTCATTATATGACAGTTTAATTGGTTCTATTGCCTTAGGTATTGTAGTTTATGTTAATAACAGTAATCAAGTGCGATCAAAATCTAGATCTAAATTTAGTCGTGAATTGAGATTAATCAGGCACGAAAATCGATCAAACAGCGTTATAATTTCACGCCTAAAATGATGTAATTAGGCACGAAAATTTGAGATCAAAATATGGAATGAGGTTAATGTCCAGAATGTCAAGAAAACAGATTAGAATTAGCCGTCGTGAGCAATCACGTAAGGTAAGTGAAGTATATGCTATGTATAATGGTAATGCTCATGTTAGGAATACACTGGATAATGAATTGAATAAGAGTGCATTAAAGAGCATAAAAGAATTCAGTAGTTATAGAATTAATAAGAAAGATTGGGATAAAAACATGAGAGATATAAAACAATTACATAGAAATACAACAATAGTATTAAATAATCTAGCCCATGCCCAGCAACAATCAATACTAACTGTTAATAGAAAACACTTGACTAAACTACAGAAAACATTGGATGCATTCAATGATTATATTGAGAATGTTAATCCTTTGTATAAATTAAAATATAGTAAATTAGAAGAAATTAACCTACCAAAAGAAGTTATATTATATTGTGAGTGTGGTTTTCAATGAATAGAGATAATGTATGCCCAGATTGTGAGCCATTTTGTTACAATCATATATGGGATTATAAAGATAAAGAAGCAAAAGAATTCGGATGCTGTTATAACTGTGGCTTAGATATGACACATTGGAATACTGAAGCAGAACAATTATTTGAATGCAGTTTATGTGCTCAACCTGTAAAAGAATATGGTAAAGAAAGACATGAAGAATGGCATAACCCATTACAACCATTCGTTACTACTAATAGAATACTCGGAAGAGTAGTATGGAGTGAATTACAATGAAAATTGATCGTAAATTACAATTAATAGCAAAAGATGGACAAGTATTACATCAATTAGAACCATATGTTTGGGGTATTAGTGCAGGTGGTATTTACATGGGTTTAGTTGTATTTTTCATGGGGGTATTACAATGAATAAACTAAAAGAATTTGGTGTATTTGAATGGTATGTTATAGGGGTAGTTACACCACTTATGGCTACTTTTGGATATATAATTATAGGGGTATTACAATGAACGATATAACAAAAACATTTGAAAGCAATTACACATATAAAATGGAAAAAACTGGTGCGTTAGGTCACATAAGATATTTCCAATGTCATAAGTGTAAAGAATTAGTTGATGAATTCTTATTATATGCTCACCTTGAGGATCATAAAAACCCTGAAGCTGTGTTTGGTAAGAAAGCATTAGAAAGATTAATTGGATTGGGTATGCCATTACATAAAATGGAAGAATTAGGATTTACTATTAATTATAAAGAATGGCTAGAGGATGATGAGGAATGATAGGCTCTTCAATACTCGTAGCTATAGATATTTTCCTATGGTCAATAGGAGTCATTAGAATGAACTGTATAAACACAATTCAGAACAAGATGGACAAAAAGGTGGGTCAATACTAGAGTCATATAATATACCGTAAAATCTCTAGAGTGCAAGACGTTGCGAACAGCTTCCCTCGATAGTTCATCGATAAAATCCCTCAATACATACCCATCCACGGTTGACATTGTTGTTATGAATAGCTTACGTGTTCTTATAATCTAAGCGCTGGGAACAAAATACGGTAATTATATACTCTATTTTAAATAAAAAAATGAACGAAAATAATACAAAAGCAGAAACTGTAAAAACATATAGTGAATTAGTATTAAATGCTGAAGACAATAAACAAAAGTCTTTTGAATTTAGAATGCTAAGAGCAAGAGATGGTGTACATATTTATTGTAAATCACCTCAATTCTATGATATGTTTAAGAGTTTCTCAAATGACACATTAAATTCAACCATTGGTGAAGGTTGGGGAATAGATATGCAACCTTGGGATTTGAATATGGTATTGTCAGATCAAATGTGGGATCAAGACGGTGCTTCTATCCGTGATTATAGTGATCCAGATGATTATGTTCCTAAAACAATTAGAACAGCATTAGCATATTGGAATACAACTGAAGGAACTGGTAATATTGATAGGACACAAAACACTATGTTATTTAATATAAATTTCGGTGACCCAGCTCATGCAATTCCTAATATATCATGGCTTTTAAGTAATAAATTGAACGAAGGAATAAAAATTATTTATAGATCACCTTGTTCTAACAGATCATTTGATTTATACTACGATATGGTAAAATCATATGCATTATGGATGAACCAAATAACAGAACCTAGAACTGATGGATTTGTGTTTGATTCATGTATGAAAAGATATGATTTGGACATAGACGGTCAACTAACTAAAGAGGAGTTTTGAGAATTGGAAATGTCAAGACCAACTAAAGAAGCAGAGTTGTTGTATGATCGAATATACAGAGAAGGCTTTTATTTCTGTAATAATTGTTTATCCCCAAGTGTTTATAATATGAAAAAAGATATGATAAAATGTAAAGAATGTGGTGAAACCTATGAGTATATTTGGAATGGATTTACACCTATGGAATTATCACACCCATTAAATAAAATAGGTTGTGAATTAGAAGGTGCAAGAAATAGTCACCCAAAAGCAATAAATAATGAAGACGTACAATTTCATGGTGACGGATCAGTACACTTTGAAAGAAGGGGCGATCAAGAATGTGAAGAATGTTCTTGTGACGAAATGAGTGAATCAGAGCAAGAAGAATATAATGAATGTTATCATTGTGCAGGTGAATGTGATTGTACATATGATAGTAATCATTGGCAAATTGTAGGTGAATGGGTTACAAGACCATTAGCATTCAATAAAAATTTCAAGAGATTTACAAAAATTGTTAGCGAGTCTTACCCAGAAGGCGTAAATGATACCTGTGGTGGACACTTTCATATTAGTTATAAAAACGAATTACTTTATGGAATAGCCATGGATTATGATTTGTATTCAGGGTTATGTTCACATCTTAAGAGTTGGGCTAATTCAGGCGTATTAAATGAAAATGGTAAGAAAAAACTGTTGAGAAGATTAGAAGGTTCTAGTAATTATTGCAGAATTGGATTTAATCCAGAAATGCAATTATATGGAAATTCAGATAGATACTTTCAACTAAACTATGCTTATGGTAAACATAAAACTATGGAATGTAGAATTTTACCAATGTTTAGCGATTCAGAAGTTTATATTATGGCAGTAAGAGAAGCAACAAAATATATTGAGGATTGGATGAAAAATCATATGATAATTGAAACACCAACAGTAGAAGTCTTTAAGAGAGATTTCGATGGAAGAATTAGTGGTTCAGAGATTTTACAATATAAACAGAACAAAACAAGTTTTCGTAAGAAAATATTAGAATCAATGGTAGGAACAGAGGAGATTTAGATATGTGTGTAATAATAGAATTCTCAGATAATAAACCTGAGGAAATAACAAAAGAATTGCTTTCTAAAGCAGAAGACCACAATAAACATGGTGGTGGTATTGCTTGGATAGAAGGCGATAAGGTACTATGGGAAAAAGGAATGCACGTAACTGCTGAATATATTGACACTCTTATCAAAGAGAAAAACATTCAGCAACCATTTGTTGTTCATTTTAGAATAGCAACTCACGGTGCAATAGATACCCCATTATGCCACCCATTTGCATTATCCCCTGAGGTAGATAATACAACATCAAGTGGTTCTGATCCAATCGGTGTATTATTCCATAATGGAGTATGGACTGATTATAAAGACATGGCACTAAAGACATTGGTGACAAGACCTGATGCAAAAATCCCAGATGGTGATATATCTGATAGTAGAATTATGGCATGGCTTGTCCGATACTATGGAATATCCTATCTGGGATTAATCCGTGAGAAAGTATCTGTATTAACACCACAAGGTCTTTTAGAATTCGGTGAAGGCTGGACAGATGTTAAAAAGGTAAGATGTTCTAACGGACACTTTGATAATTCAGGTTATGGTTCATTTAGTGGAAATATTTCCTCATGGTCTTCAAAACAATCCTCTAAAGGTGTAACAACATATGCAAAGGATATGGAGGAGGATGACGAGGATTTTCGGCTAGAGCTGGTAAAAACGGCTCTTCAGGTAGATCTAGAGGCAGAAAATCAAAGAAGAAGAAGCATAAACGAAAAGCCTCTAAGCGAGGAAGATTTCGCCGTTTTGTGCGATTCTGAGTATGATATGATGGAATTAATGCCAGTCGGTAAAAATGGATATAAGAATAAATTGTCCGAACTGAAACACAAACTAGAATCAATGGGTTATGATAAAGATGACGAGTATTTCGACGAAGAGTTAGGTACTGGTTATTTAGACGAAGCTGGAATATTTCACCCATACGGATTCCCAAAAGGAGATTATTAAAATGAGAAACACAATATTAAATACAGTAATAGATCAAATTGTTAGACCTAGCCAATATATGGAAAGAGCTGACCCAGAACTTAACGGTAATATGCACCGAGTTGGTTTTTGGAAAGTACCTAGGGAGTTACTTGATATATTTGAGCAACTACAAAAAACAAAAACACCTGATCCATACATAGCAATAGCATTAAAAACAGGCTTCATAACACAAGAAGAAATAAAAACAGGAAAATTACCTGAAACATGGAGTATGAATAAATTATTGTTAAACTTTGGTATTGATCCAAATCAAACACTAATCACAAGTATCAATACAACATTTAGAGACAATGACTATAAGGTAGGAACTGTTTCTGGATTTTTGTATAGAAAACTATCACAAAAAGAAAATCCAACTAAACCATTATTTGAATTTGTAGATGTTTACAAACAATTAACTTATCATAACTATCTAATGGAAGTTTGTGGTAGAGTTGCAAAAAGATATGTTGAAGACTATGGTATAAAAGCAACTGCAAGGCAAAAAATTAGTAACTACCATTTAATACCTTCAGCAAATAAAACAAATCGTGACAAAGTTTCTAAACGAATAGAAGAAATGATGAAAAATAAAGACGAGCCTAAATGTGAAAGAATAAAATCAAGAAATGCTGAATACACTATGAAACTCATAGAGGATAAAAAGGAGAATTACAAATGAGCATTTTTGGTCAGTTAAGTAAAGAATACAAAGAGTGGCAAGGATATCAAGAATTACTAGAACTATTAAGAGATGACGATAGAACTTCTACAGAGGAAGTTAACGGATTCTCTATAGGTTCTTCACTTTTATTTCGTGATAGATACTGTGATCACATAAATCAAGTAAATTCAACATTAAAAGAAGGAGAACTTTGTCATATCCTACAAAAAGTAGAAAAAAATAAGGCACCAATAAAATGAACTGTAAATGTAATAATTGTATAAGAGAAAATCAAATACCAATGATAGAGTATGCTTTTAGTAGATCTCATTGTGTAATAAGTAATATATTAAGGAGTAGATTAGAATGAGTAAAGAAATGGAAAATACAGGTCAAGACGGATCAGCATATTGGTTAGAATGTGTCAACCAGTTTGATAGTTTTGATGTGTTAGAATATATGTCAGAAAAAGAAAAAGATGAAATTATTCAAATTGTAAAACAATCAAATACTCTATTGAGATTAATACAAAAAAGAATATACACACCTGAAGTATGTGCTGGTGACATGGCTGCTATACTTAAAATGGTGGGTGCTAGAGTAGTTCAAACAGCTTCAAAAATCATGGCAGAAGACCAAAGAGAGAATTTAAGATGAGTAAATTAATATCCATCCATACATACATAAATAGAGGGTTTAAGATGAGCAAATTAATATATGTTCCAAAAAGAGGTTTCCTTGTTGAGGAAGAATCTGAAGAAGAAGGTGAGTCATCAGATTAATGTCTATGGTAAGAATATGCCTAAGATGTGGGGATTCTAAAAAATTATGTCAATGCCCATTAGTAATAAAAATATTACAAGCATCTTTGGAACAAACCAATAGAAATTAGTGAGGTAATAAAAATGTGTAAAAATAAACAAGAAAAATACTATGACGTAAAAGAAATAGGTTGTGAATTAGAGGGAAAATATC
Organism: uncultured Candidatus Nitrosopelagicus sp.; assembly: GCA_964557215.1. Taxonomy (GTDB): domain Archaea; phylum Thermoproteota; class Nitrososphaeria; order Nitrososphaerales; family Nitrosopumilaceae; genus Nitrosopelagicus. The sequence continues at coordinate 15,829 of CAZKZG010000010.1, forward strand.
CTACATGGAAACCAATCTTAGATGATCATCCAGAATTATACACCGAAAAAGATAGAGATCATATCAGGGCTTGTAATTTTATGGTTAGAAGAATGTCAGATTTTGGTGTAGGAAAATTTAGTAAAGCAGATAGAAATCTATTCATGGAAATTGTGTTGAACTATCTAAGTGATTCAGATTATAAAAAAGTGTTTGATAGTTGTTGGCAAGGAACTGTTAGAAGAACTAGAGTAAAATTCGAACAACAGGTAAAAGCCATTGATCCAGAATACAAACCACTTCTAAAAACATTGAGTTCAGAACTTCAAAAAAGACGAGAGTTCTTAAAAAGTGAAATAAAAATTATGAAGGAAAGATATATTCCATGGACAGTAGATAGAGTAAGTAAATTAGATAGATTAAACTATGTTACTGACTGTGAGAATGAAATAAAACAGATTGACAATAAATTGGAGCCAAAAAATAAATGATAGATACAATAAAAACATTCATATGGAATAACTTTATATTCAGATATTATGAAGATTGGCTTCAAGAATATGCCCAAGAATATTTTAATGATAACTATGAACCTGTTGCTGAAGAGCCACTATGGAATGATTTAGATTGACGATTGAGAATGTTGACGATGCTATTGATGAATTGATAGAGAATGAAATATTGGTAGTAAAACCTTGGTACACAATAATGGTGACTGTTGAAGGTAAAGATAATATGATGAGAGTAAATAAAATGCTTGACAAATGGAATAAAAACACTCATGGTAAAGATGAGTGTCCACAATGCAACGGTAAACATATCATCAGATACATAGATGTAGCCCAAATAGAATCGAGAAAAATGGATGTGCATTACAAATTATGATAGATTCATATACTAATTGTTATGGTGAACAAGACGAAGGTGTAGATATTTCAGATGATCACCATGTTGGTAAAAACGATGCTACATTTCTTAGACTTCCACCAAGCGAAAAAGGTTATACAATAATGATAAGTAGAAAACAACGTATGCACTGGGTAATTGATGATAGAGATTGCCCTGTGAATTGGTAAAAATGAATATATTTAAAAAATACCCACATTTATATGCAATAGCTATACCTGCTATATCAGTTCCAATAATGCTTGGAATAACATTCGCAGTAATGAAAATTGAGGTAGTAATAAAATGAACCCAGAAGGATTCTCAGCAAAAAAAGATATTGAAAAATGGGATAATCCAGAACAGTTAAAACTCTATAAACAATTCTATGATGGTTTCAATATAGTTATGGACTATTTTGATGAATTTCCAGAAGAAGTAAGAGAAGAATTACATGAAAAATTGGAGAAGTTAGGATTATGAGTTTAAAACAAGAAATAAAAGCAAAAGAAATAGTAGAAAAAATCACAAAGGTTGATGAAAATACATACATTTTACCTTCAATATCTGATACTGCAAAAACACACACAGTAACATATCGTGATGGGATAGAGGTTACTGGCGACTATGAATGTGATTGTTTAGGTTATCAGTATAGTGAAAACTGCTATCACATACTTGCTGTAAAAATGTTAAAACAAAAAGAGGAATCGAAATGAGAATGAAACCAACTAAATGGAAAAATCAATTTGGTGAAGGTAATATAGGAGATAAACCCTACAGTAAATATAGTAAAAAACTGTTAGGTGGAACTGCTGGATTAACTCATACTGCTAAAAAAATAGTTGATTTATTTCCAGATATGAAACATTATGATTACTTTGTAGAACCATTTGCTGGTAAAGCTAGAACAGCAAAAATACTTATGGATAGGGGTGAACCTTTGAAGTTTGTATTAAATGACATATCAGAAAACGTAAACGAATATTGTAGAGATGTTCTCATGGGTAAATGTATGAGAGATCCTATCATTGAGAATAAATCATTTGAACAAACCATAGAGGATTATGATAGTAGGAGAACATTTTTCCTAATAGATCCTCCTTGGAGACAAATGCTTTATAAAAACAATTCATTCTTTGAATGTGACAGAACAATACCACAATACTATAGAAAATTAGTAAATGAAATACTTCCTTCTATAGAGGGTGATTGGTTTATAACATTCAATGCAGATGAACATGAATGTAGGGGTGTTCTAACAAAGTCAATATATGCAACAAAAATTGTCACAAGTGGCAAAAAGCATATATTTGGGAAAGAAGCTAGAACACTTGTAGCAAGTAATTTGTGGGATGAAGAAAAATGAATTGGACAGGTAAGAAAAGACAACATAGACTAGGAACAAATGGTGGACAACCATTTAGGAGAGGAGAGTATGGTGTAATATCAAACAAACTCACTACTTCAGGTCGTGTTGATGAAAATGGTGTCGTAGATAAAAATGCAACGTGGCTGGCGATAATTGAGAAGGCTAAGAAAGAAGAGGAAGCTCGTCTTTCTGCCTCTCGGTTAGAGTCTTCAAAAACAAAAAAGAAACATGAGGAATCGAAATGAATCGTGAAGAAGAATGGGAAAGATATAAAATGAGTAGTGTATTGAGATCAACACTTAATGACGAAGAAGAAGTTGTACATGAAATAAAATGTGGAACTTGTAATGGAATAAGTGAAGAAAATGAATTACACCTAAGAGAATGTTTTGACAATGGACATGAACCTGTATGCTATATATGTATGAATGGTCGTGGTAGTGACCCTGAGGAATTTGAGGATAGATAAAAATGAAACAAGATAAAATAGAATTTATAAAAAGAGAAGATTTGGATGTTAGTGGTTCTATACCATTTGCTCCAATAAACTTTGATGAGTATCACTCTAATAACATTGATGTATGGGATGAATATACTGAAATGGGAAGTGAGTATCAACAAGTTCAAAGAGCTATAATGAAAGCAAACTTTCCTTATCTAATAGAATCAGAAAAAGGTCAGGGAAAAACACTTTTAATACATACTATTTGTAAAGAAAATGGTATAGCATTAATTGAAGAACCTGTAGGCGTTGGAACAAAAAAAAGTGATTTATTAGGAAGTAAAGAAATAAATCGTGATGGAACATTGTTTAATCTAGGATTATTACCTAGGGCAATAGAAGTAGCAAATCATTATGGACACGCTTGTTTGTTTTGTGATGATGCTTCTGCACAAGAGCATGATATACAAAGATGGTGGAACCGTATATGTGATGGTAGAAAATCAATAGTTGCTAATGGAAAACAGTTCAAATTGAAGAATAATGCAAAACTATCTATAGTGTGGGCTATAAACCCTGCAACATATGCTGGAATAAACACACTTACAGAAGATCTTCGTTCAAGATTTATAGGTAGAGCTTGGAATTATCCTACACCAACAGAATTTGAAAAAGTCATAGATTGGGACGGAATATCCCATGATTTAGTGAAAGAGCCACTCCTAACACTTGTTCAAGATGTATATGCATTGAGAGTGAAAGGAGATGTGGATTATGCATTATCTGTAAGAGATGTTGCACAATTTTGTGACCAGTTTAGATATAATATTGAAGACGAAGTTGAAAGTCCACTAGAAACAACATTAAAGGAAGTCATAATGATTAAGTTTAGCGATGCTTCTGAACGAGAACTGATAAAAGTTAGAATAAACGATACGTTTGGGGTGAGTCTCTAATGGCTACTCATTCTTATTGTATAGGTCGCTGTAAAGACTTTAAATCTAACTTAAGACATTCTCAAGGTGAAAACATTTATGATGAAAATGCTTATTGTAGGCATTGTAGAAAATATTTCTTAAAATCTCTTTTACCTTTATGTGGAAGAGCTAAATGTCCTTGTTGTGGAGGTCAAGTTAGACTTGGTGCTTCAACATCAGCAAAAAATAGAACTAAAAAAAGAAGGGAGAGTAAAATAAATGCCTAGAGATACAACACTTTTAAGTGATAAAGACCTATATGTGAAAACTGCAAACATGGTGGAACACGTAAGGAATTGTAAAATAAAAATACAATATACACAAGGAGATAATTATTGTTCATACTTTAATGAAAAATTTAGTTTGAGACACAGATATCTTATAAATTTAGCAAACCCACCTATAAAAGGAATAACAAAGTACACAGCATTTATACATGAATTAGGTCACATACTATATCAAACACCTTTCTTTGAATGTTCACAACTATTTAAATTTGGTCGTGGTTGGAGAGAAATAAAAGATCTTGCACATAATGTATTCAATGCATTGGAAGATCAGCGTATTGAATCACATCTATCAAGAAACTATCTTGCATATGGGAAAAGATTCTTAACAACAAGAAAAGTCTTAGGAAGTAATATGAAAGTAAGTTCAAGTAAAGATAATCCACTTTTCATACTTTTAGCTATAAGATTTATGCGATCATCTTTAGTAAAAGACTCTAAGAATTTTAATGTCTATAAGAAAGCGATGGAAGATGTTGAGAAAACAGATAGACTTGGTGCATTACGTGTATTATTAAGACTTAGAAAATATCTTCAAGAATATGAAGAAGAAAGAGATAAAATATTGAGTTTACCACCAACACCTGATGATAATATAATTGCAAAAAAGGATCAATATGCAAGAGAATACAGAGAAGAGAAACTAGAAGCAAATTGGTCAAGAGAACACCAAAAATCAAAACCGTTGTTTAGAAAATTTGGTCAAATTCCAAAAGAACTGCAAGGGCTAGAAGAGTTAACAGAAAGCCAGTTAGATGAAATAGTTTCTGAAGGAAAAGAATTAGGTGAAAGAGAATTCCAAGAAGTGAGAGAGAAACTAACTGAAACAACAAATAAACTAAGCCCACTACCAGCAAACGTGGTGAAATTAGGAAGGGGTAAATTTAATCGTACCATACTTGACGAAGTAAAAATAGATACAACTCTTTCAAAAAGACTTCGTTCAACTTTCAAACAACTACAAACACGTAAAAAAGAAACAATAAGTGAAGACGGCTTTGATGTAGATGTTGAACATTATGTAGATAATTTCATTACAGGTGTAAATCTTAATAATTGTTTAATAACTGATAAAGAGCAAACAGAAGCTTCAATAATAATATCTATAGATGCTTCATCTTCTATGGCAATAAGAATGAGTTTAGTGCGAAACCTAGTAGCAACATTATTAGATTCAGTAAAAACATATAAGAACATTCATGTAAAGTGTAATGTTTGGGCAAGTGACTATAATGGTAAGATAGGAATAACTGAAATAGAAGATATGAAGGATATAGGTAGAATCATTGTAGAAAAGAACTATTTTGCCACACCCACACATATGGGTATTGATTACTCACGAAGAATGTTGAAAGAAATGCGTGGTAGTAAGAAACTTGTTATTTTATTAACAGATGGTAGTCCAAACTACTTTTCAAATGGTCGTAGAGTTGCAAGAGATATATACTATAGAAGATGTAAAAAGGAACTTCAAAGATTGTTGGCAGTTACACCAAATGTAATATGTGTTGGAATATTAAACAACGCAAATGCAGAAACAAGAATGAAGAAACTATTTGGGTCTAAACACGTAGTATTTGTTAATTCATTCGACTATGCAGCCGAAAAGGTTATAAAACAATTCAAACAAGTTGTATCAAATGCATTACATTAGAGGTAAAAGTAAATGAATCAAAAGAGTATAAGAGACAAAATGATCAAAAGGATCATGCAGTTGGAGAAGGAATTATGGATGCCAAAGCACATACCTGCTGGCACCGAAGAAGATCCGAAACCTGCTGATATGAGAGAGTTCACACAACAAGAGATAGACGACTGTGGTTGTTCTAACTGTAAATATCCATACGAATATTGGAATGAGAAAACAGATGAACAACTTCAGAAAGATCTATCTTCACTTGAATTTACAAAGGTGAACCCTGTATGACCTTAACGGAGAGAGAACGATTCATACAACACTTTTCTACAATCTCAACAATGAGATTAATGATGGAAAAGTTTATAGTTGATACTGGTTCCTCTCCCTCCAGATTTTTTTCTAAGGAAAGACCTGATATGGAAAGTGACTTAAAAGCTATAAGAGAAACTAGATGTAGAAAGTTATCAGATCAAGATATCTCAGATCTTTTTGAAGAATTGTCCGAAGAAGCTTTACTTGGTGGAAGTGTGCTTCAAGAAATGTTAGAAGAGAATTATAAGTAACACTTATATTAGTTACAAGTAAATTATAATTATGTGTAAAAACGTATGTAATACATTTAAGAGAAAATCTTATTTGGAAAAGAATCACTATTGCCAAGACTGTGCAAAGTTTATACCATATAGATTTCTTTTCAAGGAAAAGAAAACTCATGGAAGACTAAGATGCAGTTGTTGTCATGGTTTGGTTAGAACAAAACCTAAAATGCTTTCTCAAAGCAAAAACACCTCCGTAATGAAATTGAAGTTTACTTAATAGTAAACTCTTTTCTATTATTTGTTATATCGGTTATATCAACACCAATAAAAGGCATTGTTTTAAACCTAGATATCTTTCTTCTAAATATTTTTGTTTTACCCTCTGTCACTCTATCATGTACTTCTGAACTAAAAAATTTTCTAGAGTCACCTGCTTTACCATGAAAATCATTATGTCTCATTTTAACAATCTTATCTGGATAATAAACCATTAAAATCATATGTGCTAACTCATGGCAAATAACATTCATATTTTGCATTGTGTATAATGAATTTTTATTATCTTCTATATAACAAATAATTTTTTCTTTCATTGTTACTCCATGTGGTATGGAAAAATCTAATTCTTCTGCTCTTGGGTCATTACTATAAAATGAAACATCATAATCACTTGTTTTTTTAATAACTATTTCCCATTTATCTTGTTTTAAAAGTCTTTTATGATCTTTATAGTTATAATGTTCATAAATATAAAATAAAATTAATTGTTCATATAATTTTTTGTCTATTTTATCTGTTGTAAACTCAATATTCATACTAATGTTTAAGATGTGGGTTCTTATTATATCTTTCTGCACGTTTTTCAAAGAAACGCCTAAAACAATATGATCTAATTAATGAAACACCTGTATAAACCAATCCAATTATTATGGCAGTTGTGAATATTTGATTTGATATATCTTCAACAAAAAATGGTAAGAAATATAGATTAAGCAATAATGATATAATATATCCCACACTAACACTAATAATTGTCTCAATGGCAGAATTTACTTTACTTTGCGACACTACCATACACTTCCTTTATCAGAACAATCCATATGAGCCCCACAATTTGGACATCTTAAATGACATGGTTGTAATTCTTCCATAAGAAACCCACATTGTTCACACACTTCGCTTGTTTTTTTACTACTTCCACTCATACCTCATTCCCCCATACGTCCCATTTATACGTTTCGTTCCTTGCAAACATTTCTAGGCGTGGTAAATCACCACAAAGTTCTATTATTTTATCTCTCACAATATCAGGTTTTTTTGAATGTTCAGCTCTCGGTTCCATTAAAACACTTGATACTGAATTACTCTCTATTGGTGGTTTTCCTTTTACTCCAATTAAACAACACTCACAATTTGATTTTGTATAATGACCTATACCAAAGAATGGTTTTTTATTTTTTTTATTGAGTTTTATCCACGAAAAGCCTAAAGTCTTATATTTAAACCCCCATGCTTTTATTACATCTAAACCTTCTTGCAAATTAGGAAATGTTGTCCAAAGAAATAACATACAATCATCATCTGCTACATCATTAACAGGTAAGTTTTTTATATCTTCTATTGACATTGTGTTGTAATGAACGGTTGCACCCCCACATAATCTTGGGTGTTTATCTCGTTTATCTTTGTAGCTCCACGGAGGATCTGCATATATGATTTTATATTTTTTAGTTGGAAAGTCTATTTTGTTTCACCCTTGCTATTATTGCTAACGTCACACCTATTATTGGAATTAGTTCTAATAAATCAATTCCGTATAATAAGAAATCTGTTATTGGGTGTATTCCAAATAACCCCACATTACCATCAAAAAAGCACTCGGCAGCACTTATTGTGTGAGGTATCTGTAAATAAAGAATGAATGCACTTAGAGCCAATGACTCTGTTAGGTGCCTATCATACCATTTGAAGAAATTACCCACGAACTCAAGCATATTAAAATACCATCAATCTTAATAATAAGTCTTTCTAAAGTTAGGTATGCCTGACTTGAAAATGGAACTTAAATGTAGTCAAAGCGATAATAGGGGAATCTATTATGCTGAAACAAAAAGAGCTATGATATATCTTGCTATGCATGAATCATTAGATGATTTATATAAGACTATAGATCATGAAACTTACCATCATTGTTTCAATGAAAATGGTGAAACAGATGGTATGGACGAGCATATGGAAGAACGTGTTATCTATTGTTTACAATGGGCAAGATTTGATCTTATTTAATTAAATCATGTTTTCTAAGAAAGAACATAACTTCTTCCATTGAGTCTTCATTAACTATATCTTTCCAAAGAGTTGGGCACTCTTGATGAGGTAAATCTACAACCTGACAGCCATTCCACTCTAACATTTGGCGTTGAACTACATCTTGTGAGGTTTTCAATATACTATCATGGTGTTTATCTTGTATTCTGAACACTATTGTTGGTTTTACAGGTCTAAAAACAACAATATCAAGTGTTTCTTTCTTTTGTCTTTCTGATAAAGTATCAAGAAAATCACCTTTCATTAATTTTGCAAATAAATATTGTATTTTATACTCACACTCTTCACCAAAAACTGTCTTTAAAATAGATAGGGCTGCACGTTCACCCTGACCTATAAATCTATCATCAATATTATCTATTTTTTTAAGTTCAGAATCTCCCATCACTTCTACTTTCATTTGTGACTCTAATAAGCCTTTCGTAGTTTTCTTTTTTAAACATTTTCAACATTTCAACGACTTTATGATGTTTTTTACAAAGTAGGGCAAATCTGTTTGGGTCTTTTTTGATTATTGGAAGAACATATTCATTATAAGCATATGTATCTTTAAAATCAGAATAAATCTTATCACCTGTTAAGTATTTTTTATGATGAAATACAAAATACTTACCAAATTTTCTATGACAAACGGCACATTTTAAGTCAAATTGTGGCATAGATGCTACTTCACGCTTTAATTTATTAACAATATCTCTCTTACTCATTCAGGGTCAACAAGACCTTTTTCGGTCAAGATATATTCTGCATCAGCTTGTGCGTGTTCAGGGCTATCTACCATACGAGCAAGTCTTTTCTTACCTGATTTCTTAAAGTATATTCTATATGTAGAAGCATGAGCTACCACATTACCTCCAATAGGTTTTATTGGATCACCAAACATCATACTAGGATCTGATTGAACTTGGTTTGTAAATACTACAGGGCATCTAAAATAAAATGATATATTCTTAATATGTGTCATTAACCTTGCTATCTGCATTTGTCTTTCAGCAAGTGTCCCTCTACCAAGATATTCTTCTCTAAATTGACCTATTGCACCATCAAGTACAACTAATGTTGGTTTCTTTTCAAGCATTAAAGGTGATAACCCATTTATAGTTCCAAGTAATTGTTCAGTATTTGGAGTATAAAGATATGTTATCTTATTAAGTAATTCTTTGGCTTCATCTTCTTCTATTTCATTTCTTGCCATAAGTATTTCAACTATCCTTCTAGGTTTAAATGTGTCTTCACAATCTATCCAAACAACATTACCTCCATTTGTAATCGTTTCACAAGTTAGTGAGTTACAAAATTGTGTTTTACCAGCACCAAACTCTCCATATATTTCATATGTTGCTTCAGGTCTTACACCACCACCCATTAAATTATCAACTTCAGAACACTTAGTTGGTATGGTTGGAAGATTTTCATGGTAATCCATTAAGTCCATAACTCCCATATCTGATTTTCTAATTAAATTATTATCTTCTAATAGTTTTTGTGCTTTAAATACCCAAGTATCACAAGTTGCTTTACTAACACTTGTTATTTCAGATACTTCTCTTGAACCTCTAACACAAATATCTATTAAATTAGTTACTCCAAATGTTTCTAATTTCTTTTGAGTAACAGCACCAACACCGTCTAATTGTGACACAGATAAATCTAACTCAGGCTCTGCATCATTGAGATCTCCAGAAGGAAGATCATCTATAACTAACTCTTCACCTACGGTTGTTGTTTCTTCTTTCTTTTTTTTCATTTCATCATCATATACGTTTATAGCTTCCATCTTTATTCAACTTCACTACATTATTCTTCTCCCATCCATCTATTAAACGTTTTGCTTCATCTTCTTGTAAACCTGCTTCTACTAACGCTTTTTGGAACTTTAATAATCTCACATTACCTTCTTCATCTTTACAAGTATTCCATATTTGTAAAGCATCATGTTGTTTGGTATTTTTCTTATCAAAGAAAATTTGTTGTTGTAATGAGCCAGTATCTAATGATTGACCAAATGCTTCATACATAATTTTAATAAGACTCTCAATATTTTCTATATCAGAGATTCTAACTTCTTCACGTAAATTAAGTTTTGCATAAGCCATAGAAAGTCTAACTAATGCTTCAAGTTGTCTTGTACCAACTGGCATTTCTGATTGAGCAGAAGCACTTCTCATTTTTTCATATATGTTTAAAAGTTTCGACCTTGACTCTTCAAGTAAAACAGGTTTTAGTTTTCTTGCATAATTCAAATATGACATTAAATGCTCACTATCAAAATAAGTAGAAATATCTTTTTGTGTAAACGAATTTAAAATATGGTTTGCTTTCTCCATATCTTCTGTTACATGAACCCTATCCTTTATCAACCAAATCATATCAAATCTACTAAGTAATGGTGCTGGAATATCTATATTATCTCTCAACGTAACATCACTATCATACATACCATATTTTGGATTGGCTGCTGCCAAAATAGAAGTTCTTGTTGGTAATGTCATTTGAATCCCTGCTTTAGCAATACTTACAGTTTGCTGTTCCATAGCTTCATGCATTGAGCTTCTATCTTCTTTATTCATTTTATCAAACTCATCAATAAATGCAAATCCATTATCACATATTGGTAATACACCTGCTTGTGCTACAAACTTTCCACTATCCATTTTTACCATACCAATAGTTAATCCAGCAGCACTAGAGCCACGACCACTTGTATATATTGACCTGTTTGTTACGGTCTTTGCAAATTTCAAAAGCTCTGATTTTGCCATACTAGGATCACCGACCAATAATGTATTAATATCACCACGTTTGTTTGTTCTTACACCACCAACGAGTTCTAATAAAATAGCTAATTTTATATCTCTATATCCATAAATATGTGGTGCAAATGATCCAATAATATCATCAATAAAAGAATCTTTTCCACTATCCTCGATTATTTTTGCCAATTCTTCCTTAGAAGGCTCGGTTGGTTTGTTTTCTTCTAGATTATCAAGACATAAAATATCAATAAAAATCTCATTCTCATTACTTTTTAAGTCAACAATACTTCTAAATAACCCTGTTATTCTTTTACGCTGACCAACAAATGACGTTCTTACATTATTACCAACCATCTTACCTGTTAAAATAACAGGTGAACTATTCTCTGAATCTTCCATAAACTGTTGCATTAATATGGTTTGAATATCATCAGTAATTATACTCTTAGTATCAACCCCCATCTTTAAATTCTTACAAGGAGGGTTTGGACAAAATGGTTGTGCTATCTTTCTATCCAAATTACAATTAATTTTCACATCTCTACCACATGAATCACATATGAAGTTAGCAGATTTAACATATGTTTTAGGTAAATCAGTTGCTATAATCTGACAATCAAAAGTGATTGTTGTGTTCTCATGTTTAGAAGTAATATCATGCATTTGAATTAACTTATCAGTAGTTAATTTTATCACCAAATCACTATAAGCACTCTTTATCATGGCTAAATTACCACGTTTTTCTGCTAAAACACTAAATATAGCATCCTTTAAAACATCAATAAAATTCTTTGCATCTTCTAAATAAACATCTAAAAATGGTTCTTCTGAAGGATTGAAAGAAAAAGTAGAGTTAGGTCTAAGTCCGTCAATAGTATCAATGTACTTATTGTCGTATAGACCTTGTTTAATAAGGTCAAACTTAGCCGATTCTGTCATCATAATCTTTTTGACACCTCCTTTCTAACTAAGTTTGAAACTTGCGTTAAACGATCTTGTAATTTTATGAGATCATCATTTGATAATCCATTTATACATACATTCCATTTCTCCATAGTAGCCATCATTAATGGAAACTTTGAAGATATTGCAACTGAATCAAACTCAGTTATTTTAGAATTTTTTCCAGAGTGGTTTTTCACATATTCGTCAACTGCTATTGCAAGTAGTAAACTGTATGAAAGATGTGATGGTCTAATTTTTTCTAATGACTCAAAAATTGGTTTTGTTTTTTCGCCAATAGAAATTGTTGTTGTTTTCCTAAAATTCATAATAATGATATGTGTATTTGTTTTATAAGTCTTTCTACTAAAATTGATCAAGAGTTAATTAAGTATAAGCTGAAAGAAAAAGTTACTTAAGTTAAGTAAAGTAAGGTTAAAGCTTGAGTTACTTAACATTTAGTTAAGCAATAAAGAGAAGTTAAGTTACTTAAGTTAGTTAACAAACTTATGCATTAAGCTCTAACTCTGGACAAACGTTTTTACTAACAAATCCATTTATAAAACCTTGAACTTTTGTTGACTCTACAACTGTCTCTTTTATCTCTCCCTTTGAATTTTTCCAAGAAATCTTGATAAACATAAAGTTGATATGTTGAGGGACTATTTAATTATTTCTAATTATAACAGAGTTATAATCTTTTGAAAACTCTGGCTTTTGCTCTTGCACCTGACTTGTATTTAAGTACTTTGTTTTCTGAAGCAAACAATCCTTTTTTTTCCAAGTCAACTAAGTGCATTAATGCATTTCTAGGTGTTATACCAAGGGCTTTACTAATGATGTTAGCATATGTTGTCTTACCTTTTGGTACTGATTCTAATATATGTTCAGGCGTTGATTTAACTACAAATACATCTTCACAATCTTCTAAAGCGATAACGTATTTTGTCTTTGTTGGTTTCAAACGTAACTCCACCTCTTACTTTTAAAGCAATTCATACACATTCTTAACCCAACTTTTAAACATTCTATTGATGGAGTTTCACCACATTCTTCACACTTAGACAATTTGTGTCACCTTTGCTTTCATATCTATTTCTGCAATATGTTTTTTAATTATTATTTCACCGTTTGGTTCAATGATTGTTTCAACCATTCCAATATCAGGTGTTGTACCTGCCACACCACCACGGAAAAGGTGTCCGTCAGGGTACTTCCATGCAGGTAATATAATTCCATGTGAATGTACAAATTCTACATGAACAAAATAGTGTACATGACTTCTTATAATAACATCTACTTTACCGAGTTTATCATATTCATAGTGCATATTTGCCATTTCTCTTGATAGTGCTGCTGCCCTTGTTTGTAATCCTTTACTAAATCCTATATGATGAGAATAATTGAAAACTTTACCATTTGCTTGTACGTTTGCAAACCAATCTGTTGCCCCACTACCACCATATGCTTTATATCTTATTGCACCAAGTCTATCTGCCATTATCTCTTCTATGTTTGTTGCATCTAACTGATCATGGTAAATTGAACCTCTTGTTAATAATATATCATCATAAGGTATTTTATCAATTAATTTAACACAATCATTCATTTGATCTTGTAGGTTTGTTGACCATGTTTCTTGACCTATTTGTTTCTTATTTGCTCCATCTATGGTTTCACCATTAATTACAAATAGATTAGGTTTTTGTTGTAAAGCATCAGGTATTGAATTCCAATGTTTTAATAATGTTTTATTAATTATATTAGGTTTGTAGTATGAGCCTAGTTCACTTTGTTCTGGAGCTTCCGAACATACCGAGGTTCTTCCTCCAACGTGTATGTCACCACCATTCAAAAATGATTTTGAACTTTTACTTCTACCTTTAATCTTATAATTCATAGTTATTGTACTAACCCCTTCTTTATAAGTCTATCCCAATGTTTTTTGAAGTGTGGATCACTAGACCAATTCTTTAAAACACTAGAATGAAACTCTCCACTTGTCTTATACATATAATCTAAATTTGTTAATATTTCTTTATTAGGATGATATGTTTTTACATGAATGTTATAGTCTTTTTCTGTTCTACATAATCCAAAATTTGATTCTAAACAATATTCACAAAGTCTTGGTTTTTCTTTTGGTTTAGTTATTATTGGTTTTGAGGAACTATTTCTAACACACCATTCACCTTTCTTATTCTTATGATCTATTAATTGCCATTTACCAGTCTTTTCAAAGTGTTTTTTATTCCACCATAAACCTTTAACGCCACATTTATTACAAGTTTTATCCGTCATAATTAAAAAAAAGAAAAAGAATGTATTACTATTCTTGAACTGTAGTGGTTTTAGGCTCGTACATTGACAATGCCAACATCTCTCTACCTGAACCCTCAGCTTCTTTAGTAATAACATATACTTCTAAACCATCAGATGCATCTTTGTCCACAGCCTTTTGAACTGTGTCAATCCAATATTTGGACTCTGCTTGACCAACTATTGTTTTTGCAAAAGAATATCTCAATCCTTTAGTGGTTTGAATTTCTGCTACTTTTGATTGAATTTCTTCTGAGAACTTCACATTAAATTTTTGAACGAGTATTACTTCGCCTGCTTTTAATGGTGTTGATCTCTCAAAAGAGCCATCAATATCTAGTACTTCTGAAACTTTCATTCTTATATCTATAATATATAACGCCTTATATATACTTATTGTTTTACCATTTGAATTAATGACATAAGTTGATCCATCATTTTTGAACGTATTTGTCCAAAGCGATCACCATTAACATCTTCTTCTGGATAAACTGCTTTGGTTTTATGATGTGCAACTAGGAAAAATTGATCCCAATATTCTGTTATTTTTTTCACTTCATCACTTACTGTAACATCTTCAGGTAGTTTTGTTACGATTGGTGTTTTATTCCAACCACCTGTAAATGTTGTTTGTCCAGATTTAAATGGAGTGAATTTACCACCTTGTTCTTCAAAACAGGTCTTATTTACGCATATTGCTTTTGGTTCTTTTTGGTAAAAAATATCATCACCAACTTCCCATTCATTACCACATATTTTACAATTTCCAGCGTATTTGCCTTTTATCTTGGTACCCATGAAACTTATAAGTTACTCGAATTTATAAATGTTATGGATAATATAGAAAAAGCATTATGGATAATTCTTATATCAGCTTTAATTACTTTTGGTAGTGTGGTATCAGTTTTTGGACAATACCCAGAAAATGATAAATATGAATATTTGGGTATAAGACATGATGTACGACCACAAGTTTGTCTTTTTGAACCTAACCCTACTCATGTAGATTGGAAGTATTGGAAAGAAGTAGAGTTTGAATCATGGAAAGCAATACTTGATTGGCAATTAGAAATGCAAGAGTTTCTACCTGAAGGTGATTGGAGTATGTATATACATTCAACAGTTCCTTACCATGAGCATTGGAATAAGACACCTGATGATTATAGACATTGTACTATTTTTTTAACATATGAAGCATGGAATGACGATGAAGATAAGGCTTTAGGATATACAGGTATTGATTTTTCTAACAGTTCTCATAAATATACATTCATAGTTATATTCTTACACGCAACTAATGGTACTAGCTTAACATTAGATTTTGCTGATGGTTACAAAGATCCAGAAACAGGTGTTACTAAATTTGAGATTAATCTTGATAGAGAAGAACTACCATTACAAACTATTTACAATATAGTGTTACATGAAATGGGTCATGGTTTAGGTCTTGGACATTATGAAAGTGTGGCACCAAACGGATTATATAGATCAACAATGACACCTAGTTTAAAGCCATTTAGTGACGATGTGTTTGAAATAAAAATAGCAGATAAGTTTATGCTGGGTTATCTTTATGGTGTTGATGGCTATAAGAAACCACAACCACCTTGGATAGATGATTATTGTCTATTTGACCATGGAATAAAAGTTCTTGGTTGCTACTAAATCAACGAAAGACTTATATATTATTCTAATTATAAACTATTATGGCAAGGCGTAAAATAGGTAATTCGCACACAACAATTTGTGTAACATGGGAAGATA
This sequence comes from uncultured Candidatus Nitrosopelagicus sp., assembly GCA_964557215.1. Classification (GTDB taxonomy): domain Archaea; phylum Thermoproteota; class Nitrososphaeria; order Nitrososphaerales; family Nitrosopumilaceae; genus Nitrosopelagicus. Next base: position 32,058 of record CAZKZG010000010.1, read on the forward strand.
AAGAGCTATTTAGAAAATTCGCTAAGTTTGTAAAGAAAACAAAAACTGGTGATTTATACGAAAGTGATGCTGTTCTTTTTCATAAACTTCTAGTAGAGTTTAAAAAAGATAATGTTGAAAGTGAAAGACCAAACACAACTTATCCTACTAGAACATAATTATTTTTTATTTTTAGCACAGTAAAGTTTTCTACACATGGGTGAACAGTAAATTCTTTGCCTACCCTTATATCTCCAAGGTAAAATGGCACCACATTCTATACAGTTGTGAGTATCATCTTTTCTCATAAGTTATGTATATAAAGGTATTATTTAAGGGTTTATAACTATGCTTTATCAGTTTGAGGGTTGTATGACCTATAGTTTGGGTCTTTTGCTACTTTTTTATTATGTTCTGCCATACCTCTTGCATGAGCTTCTGGATCATCATAAACGTTTTCTATACTTCCATCTCTATGTATGATTCCACCAGTAGGTTTTGGCATAGATCCTCTTGCTTTTGGATTATCTTTTGGTTTTCGTTTGAACGGATTACTTATTTTACTTACTTCTTTATTAGTCTTAAGTATGTTTTGTTGTATTAATTCTAATTTTATCTGTTCAAGTGATTTTTTCTTTAATTTCTTCTTGGCACTTGCTCTTCTGTTTTTCTCTGTTCTTTTGATATATTTTTCTTTTTCTTCAGGGGTCATCTTTTTAAACTTTTCTCTAGCTGCTTTTGAACCAATACCTTTTGCAAATTTACCATGAGCAGTTTCTTGTTTTAATCTAGCAATCTCTTTTTTACTAAATTCTTCATCTGCTCTTTTTTTCTCTTCTTTTTCAGCTTGTTGTTTTTTATCTTCACGACCTTGTGCTGTGTTTTCAAGATAATCTTCTTTAGTTGTAGATTCATCAGAGCCAGAATATCCACTACTTGTGTCACCTTCTGCTGTATGTTGCTCATATTTTGAACTGTGAGATTGTTCATAGTCTTTTAATTCTTTAATTTTCTTTGATTTTTCTTCTTCTGAACCTGTATGAGATGTTACGGAATCTCTTAGTCGTTTTAATTCTTTAAGGTTTGCACTTTCTTTTGGTGGCACCTTATGTGTACTTAGATATTCATGGGCTTCTTTTCCCTTACCACCAGTTCTTCCACTAGTCCCATATTTATTACCAGTTAGTTTAATATTTGAAGGAACTTCAGCAACTTTTCCATCTTGTCCTTGCATTTTAGTTGGTATTTTTGCTACTCTTTTACGCATAAGATGTTTTCCACCACCACTACTAGGTGTTTGCCCAGTGTTGGTTCGTAAGTGTTTATCTTCCTTAACACCTTGTTTACTATCAGCTCCTATTAGACCCTGTAATTTTTTAGTATCTGCTGCTGTAGGCTCTTTCACCTCTCCTTGATTAAAACCTACTTCTTGTACTTTGTTTACAAATGAGGACTTTAACTTTAAAAGCTTACATTTCATTAATATCTCATCTATTGATCTTTTAATTTCTCTCTTTACATTTGTATGTTTATCTTCACTTTCTGTGTTTACTGTACCAATACTACCTTCTGGAACTACTGCTCCAGCCCAACCTTTTGGAAGTGTGGCAGATGATGGGTTAGTGGTTGGTTGGTTTTGATCTATTGGTTTTACTTCACCTTTTGGGTGTGAAGCAGTTTCTCTTGCTGAAAGTGGATTCAACCCAGCTCTTTGGGTGTTTGCTCTTTTTGCTTGTTGTTCTTTAGTTTCTTTTAATGCTTTTGCATCTCTTGCTTTTGCATCTGCAATATCAATTTTAGTATTAGTATCTATTTTATCAGGTAATAGTTTTTCTCTCTGTTTTGGACTTTCTTGTTTACCACCTGTTTGTACTTCTGAAGAAGGTTTAGTTATTGTCTCTTCAGTTATTTCTGCTGGTGGTGCTTTTGCATCTTCTTTTTCTTTGTCTTTTTCTTTTTGATATTCTTCATGTGCTTCCAGTTGTGCTTTTGACCATTTACCTTCACCAGCAGGATTTTTGAATTTTTTACCTTTACCTTTCTTACCTTTAGGTTTCTTTTTTGGTAAAGTTTTAGGATCTTTCGATGCTACATATTCTTGTTCTGCTGGAGCTTTAATAATTTCATATCTTATTCCCCAAGTATTGAGATTAATCTCAGGTTCGCCTACGGTCATTCTCTTCTCTCTTCTTTTTCGTCTTCGTCTTCTTTACGTTCTTTTTTATCTTTCTCTTGATCTCTGTAACGACCTTTACTATCAGAATATCTTGCATTATAAACACCAGTTGTTTCTGTTGAAGTTACGCCACTATTACCAGCACCGTCACCTTCTTTTGCTAACAACCATGCTTCCCATAAATCATTTGGTTGTATTTCGCCTGCATTTTTAAGGTCTTCTTCTTGTAATTTTTTACCTGCTTCACCTCTTCCCAATAATTTTCCAGTGGTTGATCTGTATTCTGTATTCTCATCACCTACTGCTCGGTCATTATGTGAAAGTTTTCCACCATATGTATCTGCCATTTCACTTGATGTTATTCCACCACTAAGACTTGGGTTATTAACAAATTTGTTTCCACCTTGTTGAATTTTATTTACATAATTTTTCTGTTTATCATCATTACCACCATTCTTTCTCCAATCTTCATTCATATCATCTTTATCTTCTTTATGTGATTCTTCAATACCATTATTTTTTTCTACTTTAGGTTTCTTATCTTCTAATTTAAATTCTTCTTTTGTTTGCTTGTCTCTATCATCTGATTCACCTTTATAGTCTTCAGGTGTTTCTACATCTGTATCTGTTGACACACCTGCTCTATTTCCACCTATTTGACCATGTGTTGATTCTTCAATGTTTGTTTTTGCTAAAATATTTTTAAGTTCTTCTGGAAGTTGTTCCCATGTTTTTGATAGAAATCTTGGGCTAAATGCGTGAGCCTTTACTAATTCATCTGTTTTTTCCTCAAGTGTCATGGAATTCCATGTTTTGTTTGTTAGTATATCTTTTACAAAAAAGGTATCATTTATATGAATTTCATCAATAACCCCAGAATCTTTTAAAACAGATAAATATGCATTATTCATCTTAACAACAACTCCACGGTCTTCTTTACCATTTACATAGAAATGAATATTATCTCCTATTTTTGTGTGAGTTATCTTGTTTATATCTTCCATCTTACTCATCTTTTTCACGCTTTCTTTCTATATAAGGTTTATTATCCTCTTTCTCTTCTTTTTCCTTTTCTAATGAAAAATCATCTTTTGATGTTTGTAAAACCCTAGGATCTTCAAAGCCAGTTTCATGTGGATTACCATATCTTGCATCTCCCTGACCCTGATCTTTTCTCAATTCTAGCCAATTTTCCCATGATTTGTCCTTCAAAGCCCTCCAATGTATAGGCTTATTTATGTGAGTTTGATAATTATTGTCTTTATTTGGTGATTCTGCGTGTTCTTTCTGTGGAACTTTGTTTTTTTTCTCTAACCATTCTTCCCATGCTTTTTGTTTTATCTTTCTTTTCTTTTTACGTGCTTCTATGGCTTCAGGTGTGTTGAATTCTTCTGCTTCCTTTGCATTGAATTCTGCATCTAGTTCTTTTTGTGTTTTTGGTACTACTCTTGTGCTACCAGCCCCACTATGTTCATGTTCTGGGTCTTTTAAATATTGTAATTCTATACCTTTTGGAAGATTTTTAACATTTTCAGGCTTTAAGTAATTACTTGTACTTCTACCTGTTTGTGTACTTCTACGCAGTTTTGTGCCTGTTACTGCTGGTTTCTCATCTCTTGTGTTTGCAAAATGACCTTTTATTCTTTTTGGTGCATTTGTTATATTCATCTGTGTTATATCACTAGCTGTGTCACCTTCTTTTTGTTGTGCCACATCAACTCCTTCAGTTCCACCCATAGCTTTTTCTAACCATATTTCCCATGATTTTTTCTTCTCTACTTCTTCTAATTCACCATCTGTTAATTCTTCCAAGTCTTCTTCTTCGTCCATAGCCTGATTTTTACCTTCTGTGGCTTCATATAATTTTATTTGGTCTTCTCCTTGATCTGCAATAAATTCTTTTTCTCTCTCCAATTCTGTTATACGTTTTGGGCTAAGTTTTGGTTTTGACATTTTTCTAGTTTTAGGAATACTTCGTCCTTTTCCACTTCTATTTGATACTTCTGCGAGTTTTTCCTTCATAGCATCTAGTTTAGCTTGTGTTGCTCGTATCTCTGGATTTGATGAAGCCCTTTTTACCATATAAGCATTTGGTTGGTATAATATATAAAGATTTTAACCAAAAAGATGTTTTTGAAGGTGTTCTTTTATGTCCATAACGTGCCATCCTCCACCACCTTGAACTGCTCTACAAGCCAAAACAAGGCTATCAGGATAATCATCATGCTCTTCTGATTTTATTTTCATTACGCCTGTTTCAGTATATTCTCTTCTTAAATAAGATAGTTGGTAAACTAATTTATTTATCTCTTTTAATTTGATTTTATGGTTTTCAAATAATAATCTCAAATTTTTATACATCTCTGCTTTTTCTTGTAATGTAAAAACAACTCCTCTAACTGGAAGATCTCTCTCTCTTGCTAAATCAACAAGTCCACCACCCAAACCAGTTTCATCTATAAATACACTCTCTACTTTATAATCTCTAACAAGATCTCCTATTCTGCCACAAACATCAACTACATTGGATTGTGCTTCTGCAATAACATCTTCAACAAAAACAACCTCGTCTTCATCTACACCTATAACCGTGAAAACCGTTTCATCACGACCTGTTCGTGCAATATCAACTCCCATATAATAGTTAATCCTTCCTCTTGGTTTATAATCAACAATCGCTTCTTTTATTAAATTATTTGGTATAAGTGCATTACCTATATCTAGGAATTCTCCTTCAACCTCTTGAACATATTCATCTCTTGTAAGCTTCTTTATTTCTTCTAAAAATGAAGGATCTTCTTGAATTAATGGAGAATCTGTAGATTTTACATGAAACTCTGTCCACATACCATCAGGGTTTGATGGTTTAGCATTTTGACAAGCTTCAAAAAAGTAACCTGATTTTGAAAACGGAGTTGATGTAAGCCATACTCTAGCGTGTGTAGCCATTCCAGAAGGTAAGAATGCTTTTAGAATACTTGATTTAATGAAAGAACATTCGTCAGCAATAATACAATGTGGTGAATAACCTCTAAGTGATACACCAGTTTCACCTGTTGCCCTAGTGATTATTTTTGACATACCTTTACCGTCAAGATAATTAACCCAAAGTTCTGATTGTGTGTTTCTTACTATATAGCCTTTTAAGAAATCATTATTTATGACAAGACTTCTTATTCTATCAAACATGATTGTAGCCTGATTTTGTGTAGGTGCTGCGATAACTATTGTACATTCATCTTTTACTGTTTTAAGTTGTAATGGTGCAAAGAACGCAAAATGTATTGCTTTTACTGCTGTTGACATTGTTTTACCCACCTGTCTTCCACTACGATACACAATAAATCTATCTTTACAGTTTACATATTTTTGATTGTAATCAAATAGTTTATGGTTAAGAAACACTTCACTAAATTTACTTGGATTTGTAGCACACTCAGCTATAACTTGCATAAAATCTTTTCTTTCTTTTACCTCTTCATTTGTGGGTCTAACCAATGGTTTCACCTGTTAGTTCTTTTATTTTTTTTTCATAATCATGGCAAATACACTTACAATCAACAAACCACTCATCTTCGTGTTTATCTTCACACGCCAAACATCCTTTAAGAACCATCTTCCACCCACACCCATTTGCCTTTATTATTGAGTCTTATCGGCTTTTTTGGTTTCTTCTTATTAATAATTTGATTTAAAATCATAAGCTGGTTTGCCAACATATATGTTAATCTAGTCTTTTCAGAACCTTTAGAATCTTTCAATTTTTCCTCTATCTCACTAACAAGTTTACGCTGATATTCCTCTGGAGGTAAGACAAAATTTTCTCTTTTTAACCAACCAAACATATTAATCCCCACTTCCTTGGGCTTTTATCTGCCTGAATATATTAGCAATATCACCCTCTTTATCATATTCTTGTTTTTCTGAAACAACTATTTTACTATTTAAATCATTTATGGATTTTACTATATCCAACAATGTTTTAATTTCTGATTTTGTGTTTCTATCAGGTATATTACCGTCCATTTTGGCTTGTGTAAGAGCCATAAGAACATTTTCAAATGATATTTTTGCAATCATATCAATCATGGCTTTTAAATCTTCTGGATTCCTTGTGTCAAGCTCATTTATGAATTTTAGAAAGTCTTCTCTAATTGCACAAACAGCACCAGCTTCATATTTAGGGCATTTACCATTACCACCGTCTTCAATAGACCTATAGACACATTGATCACATAATGCAGGTATATTTGCTGCCTTGAAATGTTTTGTAGAGTTGAAAGGACTTACTGTTTTTCTTTTATCTTCTACGACTATGTTTTTGTTTCCGACAGGCTTTATCTTAAATAAATCTTCCTTTTTATCCATTATATAACAGTTATTTCCTTCATTATTAAAGTTTTTCATTCACCGACAATTTTGTGACATAAACATTCACATTTTAGACTTAATCTAACTTTTGGGCAATCTACATGATCATGTCTAACACATTCAGGTGAAACGTGTTTTATTCCGACCATTTTTCCCTATTATCTTCAAAACACTTTGTTGCAAATGGACACATACCGTCACAAAGAAAACATTTTGTTCTTTCTGGGAGAATTTCTTTTGATAAAGAAGTTTTGATGATATTTGCCTTTTCTATAATATCAATTAATGTTTATTCTATTGGTTTTAGTTTAAAAGACATGACTACAGGTTTGTCTCTTGAGTCTTTTTCTATTCTATTTGAAATGTAAATAACACACCCAAATTCTGCATCAATATCATAGCATTTTTTTAAAAGAACTCTATATCTATTAATTTGATCTCTATGTGAGTCACTAACTTTTCCACTTGCTCTTCCAAAATAATCTATAGAACCAGTCGTCTTTTTATCACAAATTATCCATTTTCCTCCAACTTTCATCAGGTCATCAATACTACCATAAATAATATCTAGTTGTCTTGGGTCATCTTCTTTTATTTTTAATGCTTCTTCTCTTGTCAAAGATACATCTCTAACATAATCATATGCAAGAAATTTTTCATGGTTTTCTTCAGTTGCTAATTGTGAGTTTGAATGAACACATTGACCAAAATATAATGATTTGACATCTTCTGTAGAAGCACCTGTTTTTGGTTCAGTTTTATTATAAATAACATTTCTCATACATGGTTTAATTATATCAGAAACGTGTATTTGACCTAACCTTTCGGTCTTCAAAGCATCCATTTGAGCCCTTCTAAACTCAAAATAAATTTCATTATTAATATCTTCTAGCTTTAGCATGAAAATACTAAGTGAATGCCTTATATAAGGCTATCTACCCAACTGTGTTTGTACAATCGCAACCTTCAACGCTACATCCATTTGTGCCTTCATGGTCATGTATTCCATGTTCACAAATTTCACACGTTCCACTTGCAATTTTTACTATATCTGCCATCAATAACTCTCCTCAATTACAAAGTTAAAAGTTTTCGTTTGTTCTGAAATAGCTCCACTATTATCTTTCAATTCAACTTCACCTGACCAATTTCCAGCATTTGCTATGACTGTATCTGAAGTTTGTAATGTGTAAGTAATTATACCATTTGATCTGTCAGAGAATACAATATTACCATTTATAAGAAGTGTTCCATCTGGCTTCCAAACTTTCCATTTACCTGTATTATAATTTACCGTGTTTGAAAGGTTTTTTGCTGTACCTGCATCATTTGTTATTGTTAATTGTAAACTAATCAAGCTACCAGCTTTTACTCTAAATTCCGTTGATCTTCCTACCATATTCATACTCATCTAATTTCCACCTTCTACATTCTCTTCCGTGTCCCCACTACTTATAGTTTGTGAACTATCTGAGGTAGAAGCACTCTCACTTGTTATACCTGTGCTTGTAGATTGTGATGTTGCTTCAGTTGAAGATGTCTCTGAAGTCCAATATGTTCCCAAATTCTGAGTTTGAATTATTACTGTATTATATAGGTCTTTAAAGAAACTCTGTGTGATACCAATACTTTCATTGACAAACTGTTTAATTACAAATATTCTTTCTCTAAATGACTCTATTCCAATATTTTCACCTATGAACATTTGTCTTCCTCTAACAAATATACTACTAAATGTAATTCCAATGTTTTCACCGATCAATACTGAGATATGCTTGAATGATTTTATTACTTCTGTCACACCAACAGTTGATGCAATTAATTTGGTAATCGCCCTTGTGTATATTTTTGATTCTGTAACTCCTATAGTTGAAGAAACAAATGCTTGTCTTATTCTTGAAAATACTGCTAATGTTGTAATTCCAACTGTTTCAGTTTGAATCTTCTTAAATACTCTTGTCCATTCTTCTGAATGTGTAATTCCAAGATTTTCACTTACAAAGTGTTGTAATACACGAATTCTTCTTCTAAATGATTGAATACCAACAGTAGATGTATTGAATCTTTGTAATACAGCTAATCTGATTAATGACTCTGTTAAACCTATCTGAGTATTTATTAGTTTTATTATTGCCTTTATTCTTTCTTTTGATTCTGTTAATCCAATAGATTCATCAATGAATTTACCAATTACTTTCACTCTTTCCTTTATTTCAGTAATTCCAATAGTAGATGTAGTAAACTTTTGTAATACTCTTGCAATTTGAGTTGTTGTTGTTATACCGACTGTTTCAACAAATACTCTTGTCCATAATTTGAAGAAGTTTTCTGTTACACCTAAACTCTCATTAACAAAGTGTTGTAATGCTCTTACTCTTTTCCTAAATGACTGTATTCCAACAGTTGAATTATTAAAGACTTGTAAGACTCTTAATCTTAATTCGTCTTGAGTAACACCTATTGTGTTGTCTATGAATCTTTGTAAAACTCTTGTTCTTAATTTTGATTCGGTAATACCAATGGTTGACTCTTTGAATCTTTGTATGACTCTGTTTGATACTTCTAAATGTGTAATTCCAATGGTTTCAGTTACTACAATTCTTAATAATGTTCTAACTCTCTTTCTGAATGACTCTATTCCAACTATTGATGTGTGGAATATTTGTAATACTCTTGAGGTTTCTTCAGAGGAACTTATACCAATAGTTGATGTGTGTAATCTTGCTTTTACCATTGTTGTTATAAATTCAACTTTTGTTTGGAATATGCTAGTTTGGAATATACTTTGGAATAAGTCTATTGCACCAATCCTCATTGTTTCTGATATGAATTTAAGCCTACCTCTTATTGTTATACTTGAAGATGTTATTCTCATGTCTTCTGTAATTCTTTTAACAAAATTCTTTGCTCTTATTCTGAAAGATTGAATACCAACTGTTGACTCATGGAATATTTGTAATACTCTAGCAAACTTTGGTTTGGTTGTTACACCAATATTGGATTGATGGAATTGTTTAAAGTCTAATGCTTTCTTTGAATCTGTAGCTATACCAACTGTGCTTGTTGCCAATACACCTAACACTCTTGAGAACTTTTGTGAAGAAGTAATACCAACTGTACTATCAATAACAGATTTAATTATTGTTCTAACTCTTCTTCTAAATGATTGTATTCCGACTGTTGATTTATGGAACATTTGAAGTGTTCTTGCGAACAAGAATGATGTTGTAACACCAACTGTTTCTGTAAACACTCTTGTCCATAATTTGAAGAAGTTTTCTGTTACGCCAACAGTTGACTCATGGAATTGTTTAAAGTCTTGTGCCTTCTTGGAAGAAGTGGCTATACCAACTGTGCTTGTTACAAAGTGTATTAATGTTCTAACTCTCTTTCTGAATGATTGTATTCCTATTGTGGACTCATGGAACATTTGTAATGTTCTTGCAAACAGTTGTGTTGAAGTAATACCTACTGTGGTTTCAAGGAATCTTTGTAAGACTCTTGAGGACTTGAATGAAGTTGTAATTCCAATAGTGGTTTCAATGAACTTTTGGATAGTCTTTGAGAACAATGCATCAGTTGTAATACCAACACTTTCTGTAAAGTATTCAAATAATCCCAATGTTCTTGCAGTTTCATGTCCTTTAAAGAATATTCGACCTTGGAATGTATTTCTTTGGAAAAGAGGATTTTTCTTTACTACATCAACGGTTTCATTAACAAAGTGTATTAATGTTCTAACTCTTTTCCTAAACGACTGTATTCCTACAGTTGATTCATGGAACATCTGTAATACTCTTACTCTCAACTCACTTTGAGTTATTCCTACTGTAGTTTCATGGAATCTTTGATAAACTGCTGTTCTAAATTTATCTTCTGTGTTTCCAATACTTTCCTCTATGAATTTATTAATTACTCTTACTCTACGTCTAAATGACTCTATACCAACAGTTGTAGAAATGAATTTTTGTATTACTTTTGAAGTTTCAAATGAGGTAGTTATACCAACACTTTCTGCAAAGAATCTTGCCCATAACTTAATGAATCCTTCTGTGTTTCCAATAGTTTCATCAATGAATTTTAATAGGACTTTTGATCTAGTTCTAAATGAAGCCACACCTACAGTTTCAGTAAAGGCAACAACAAATCCTAAAACCACTTGTCGAGCTTCTGTAACACCAATCGTAGATGTGTTAAATCTGTTAAGAACTCTTGTCCAATTATATCCTTCCGTACTACCTATTGTTTCTGTTATGAATTTTAATAATACTCTTGCTCTCTTTCTAAACGATTGTATTCCAATAGATTCTTCAAATGCTTTAAATATAACCGAAGCTGTTTCTAAACTAGAAGTGATACCAATAGTATCATCTACAAATCTTACAAAGTCTTTTGCTCTAATTCTAAAGGATTCTACTCCTACAGTTGATTTGTGGAATCTTTGCATAGCCCTTACTCTTAATTCATCTTGAGTAACACCTATGGTTGAATTATCTGTTCGTATCTTTCCAAGTGTTGTAACTGCTTCTGTTACAAAATGAAATACATTGTTTTGGAATAATGTTTGGAATGTTTGTGGTATTATAACTTTTACAGTTTCGGTGAATACTCTTACCCATTTCTTTGTAAATGACTGAGTTATTCCTACTGTAGTTTCATGGAATCTTTGTAATATTCTTGAACTTAGTTTTGTTTCTGTAAGACCAACATCTTCTTCAAGCATACTAATGATTGCTCTTAATCTTTCATATCCCTCAGTAGTTCCCATTTGCTCTTCAAATGCTTTAAGTATGGTTCTAGTGAATTTGGAACTTTCAGTATATCCTAATGATTCTGTGACAAAATGTATTAATGCTCTAGTTCTAATTCTAAAGGATTCTACTCCCATTTCCTCTGTTAATGCTTTTACTAACACTCTGACAGTTTCTCTTGATTCTGTTATACCATAAGACTCATTAACTAATTTTACTATTGCCTGTAATACATCAAACACATTTGGCTGGAATATACCCCTGTCATATGTTATATCACCCCATGCTTTTTGAAAAGCATTACTTTGAAATTCGTCTTGAAAGACTTGACTTATTTTAGCCAAGTTATGTCACTATGCTATTTCTGTCCAAGTACTCGTAGTTGCGTTCCAAATATAGTGTTTACCGTCATCTGTTGCTTCCATGATTGAACCTGCTGGTAAGTTTGTTATTGGTGAAGCATCTGAATAGTCGTTAGGGCATTTACTGTCACTTGATGTTGTTGTAGCATCCCACACTTGAACATCATCTATTATACCAGTAAGTTGACCACCATAACCCCATTGTGAACATTTTATACCAAAGTATTTTAAATTATCTATGCCAGCACAAGTTGTTAAATTTCTTGGCGTTCCCAATGCTGTGTCTCCAGTATGCGAACCTGTTCTAATTGTCATTGTTGCATTAGCATCACTTGTTCTTTTAATCTCACAATAATAATTTGTTCCAGTAGAGAAACTACTCCAACCTGTTTGACCAGCTCCATCAAGACTATTTGTTGCATCATTCTGTCTTGCAAAATAAGTTCTATCTGTTCCATCTCTATCTAAATGTAGGTCTAGGTATATAGCTGATTTTGCCGTACTAGAGTGGAAACCTACTGTTTCATCAACATCAAACATTCCTATTGCAACTGCATGACGATCCGTGCCTGGGGCGAGTCCAGAATTATCTGCTGTTGAAATATTAAATCTGAAACGACATATCCATTCTGTATTACTTAATGTGCTTCCTAACTCATAACTTATAGAATCGTTTGAATCATCCTCTACCGAATTAAAGTCTATATCTTTATCTGAAATATTCACTCTAACTTTTGCA
>CAZKZG010000011.1:0-5595 GCA_964557215.1 uncultured Candidatus Nitrosopelagicus sp.
TGCATATCCTGCCTTAATTGAAAAAAACTTGGAATCACATATTCCAACTGATCTCTCAGAGGATCAACAAGCAATTGTTGATTCTATTTTGTCATATAACGGATTAAATAATTCTGGCATGACTATAATGAATGTCTTAGAGGAAGAGATATCTACAAAATTTGTTAACGAAAAAATTTTTGATACTGAAATTACATTATTGAAATTGGAATTTCAAAAATTATCAGATTCAGATTCGTCACACGAAGTAACTTTTCTGTTTATGATTAATGAAGACATTCTAACGTACACTTGGATTGTTAACATGAATTCTGATGAAATATTGTCTGGAAATCAGGAAGCAAAAAGAATACTGGACATTGTAAATTATTATGATTAATCAGATGATTCTATTTCTTTAACACGTTCAAAACATTTTTCTGCTTCTTCATTTTTTCCAAGTTCCTCAAGTATTGTACCCTTATTGTATAACGCATCAGCGTCATTAGGTTCTATTTTTAAAACTTTATCATAACATTCTAGTGCATCTTCTTTTTTTTGCATATCCGCTAGTAATACTCCTTTATTATACAGTACAAATTCATCATTAGGATCAAGTTGAATTGCCTTGTCATAGCAATCTAATGCCTGATCATTTCTTTCCAATGCTGCAAGAGATATTCCTTTATTGCAAAGTAACTCTGCATTCAAATCAATTTCCATTACCTTATCAAAATTTTTTATTGCATCTTCATGCATACCAGAATCTGCAGATAATACTCCCTCGTTAAATAAAACTCTAGCATCATCTTTAGTTAATGTCATTTGAATCCTAGTATATCTCATGTAATATTAATTTACAATTACCTTTGAAAGACAACATCAGTTTCCAAACAAATTCTTACATTTTTCTAATAGTTGTTCTTTTGTTGCTGCCTCTAAAATTAATTGTAATTCTTTTGGGGAAGAAGCACCTAATGCACATAGAGAATACACATAATCCAGTGTAGGAATTTCAGTATTAAGATAATATCTTTCTAGTAAGTTATCTAATTCATAGGGTGATATATTTTGAGGTTTTGCTAGCAGAATAATTTTTTGTTTCCATAACTCAATTAAAGAGTTCCATTCTTGTAACGAAATTGATTCATCTATATCATTAATTAATTCAACTTCAGCTTGTATGTACATTTTTTCCTGTTCTCCGACATCTTGATGCAAATCATCAATTTTTTTGATCCCATCTATTGAGAATGGATCATAATTCATTGGTTGTTCAATACATGGTGGAATAATTTGAATAATACGAAATCTATTATGACCTTTTGTATTAATATGTAAATGACCACTTGTTGCATCAACATCTTTGCAATCAATAATTTTTGCAATTGTTCCAACATTGTATGGTGCCTCCCAATTTGATACAGTCATTTGTGAATTGCTTAGACATACACCAAATTCTTTTTCTGAAAGCATACAATCATCTATCATCTGTTTGTATCTTGGTTCAAAAATTTTTAGTGGTAATTCTTGATTTGGAAATAAAACCAGATCTAGAGGAAAAATTGGAATTATTTTTGTCTTTGTCATAAATGTGATATGATTTTATCATATAAAATCCCAGCTTTACTGATTCAATTTTACTCATTTAATTTTTGTATCATGATGTTAGTTTATACAAGCCAATATTGACAAAAATATATGAAAACTAAGTTGGGCGTAGAATTTGAAATTGATTTTGCTCATACTCTACGTGGTCATCCAAAATGTGGAAAACCACATGGTCATACATCTAGAATAATAGTTGAGGTAGAAGGCGATGTAGTTCAGGGTGATTCATATGAAGAAAATATGGTAATTGAATTTGATCAAATGAAAAAAACTTGTTGGGAAACAATTCAAGAACTTGATCACAGGAATTTAAACGAGCTTTTTGACTTTCCCACTTCAGAAAATATTGCTTCCTGGATATTTGATAAACTCAAAGATAAGATACCTGTTTCATCAATAAAATTTTTCGAGGGTACAAACAAATATTGTGAAATTACAAAAGATTAGATTAATAAAAAACTTGTATTTAAAAAAAAGAAAAAAAATACTATGTAGTTAAAAGGAATTAAGAAAATTAATATAAATTACTTATCTTACTCTACTATTTTTACTTTCACAGCATTAGGGCCTTTCTCGCTTTCTCCTACTTCGAATTCTACTTTGTCCCCATCTCTGATGTTACCTTCAACTTCAGTTTTGTGGACAAACAAGTCTTTTTCAGCATTTTCTCTTTCGATAAAGCCATAGCCTTTTGTTTGGTTGAACCATTTTACGGTACCATTTTCCATATTAATTTTCAACAAATACTTGTCTATTTATATTTACATTAACAATATGACAATTTCAGGCATTTTATCTCATATCATCCTCTGCTAATTTCTTAAAATCTAGTTTCCTTGTACATTCTTCGAGCTCTTCAGGTAGATGATCATTAATTGGTCTATTGCATTGTTTACAAATAGTTCCATCCATTTCAGAATCTGGTTTTGACATCATTTTTTATCGCCAATCGTTTTTCTTATTTGAACATTTGGGGCATTTAAGTCCATTTATTGTTTCACCACAGGTTCTACATTTCATATTAAAACCTAGCACATCATTTTTTCCAGTTTTAGTATATTTGAAAACCAAAATTAGTGCGATTATAATTCCTGCAGCTGCAGCTATTATCCATAACATTATAACAATACTACTATCTTAAGACAATTAAAGGTAGATGAAAATGTCAATTGGTATCCAGCAATTCTATTCAATGAAAAACCGTTTATTCATTTTAATAGAACGTTAGGTATTCAACATATTTCCTAATCTAACCAATCAACAGAAAATAGAGATTTTTTTAGTTTAAAAGAATTTGATTTAGATGTCTTGAGAATAGTCATCAGACTTGAATTTATTTTCAATGGCTTCTGCTTTTATCTCTAATTCATGAAAGTTTCCTAACTTCTGATATGTTAGTTTTTCAAGCGTTTCTAGTATAGTTTTAGCTGAGCGGTATTGTGGAATTCTTGGTTCTAATAATTCTCCATAAAGTCCAATTCCATTAATTCCATTTAATTTTGCGTATCCCAATATTAAACCATTAAATCCAGTAATTACTGATTCAGTTGGTGTAGTTTCTATTCCTAATTTTTGTACCAACTTAAGAAGTTCTTGTGAAGTAGTGGTGACATAAGTTGTTGGCGATTTTCCAAAACTTCGTGTTGTATGGTATCCTCCTACAGTATAGATAAATTTAGCATCGTATTTTTTTGCTACATTAATTACTTCTTGACAAATTTCGTTTAATTCTTGATTATCTTGTGGTTGACCACGTCCACCTCCAAATACTATGAAATCCTTTGCGAATCTAAATTGCCATTTTTCTTCTGGTATGTCGATGTACCCTCCTTTATCATAAACAAATGAGGGTTTAGTTGAACTAATATTTCTGAATTCTGTTGTTCCTAGATTTTTGTTGATATAATTTACAACTATAGAACCTACATTTCCCATGTCTTGCATTGCAGCAATTATTATTGGTTTTTTTATATCCGGCTTCCGAATATCCTCAATTTCCATTATTTGCAATCATCTTAATTCTATAAAAATTTACTAATTCTGACAATCAGATGTTAAGAATTTTCTTCCTATATCTAATCAACAAACATTGTCTGCAAATACAATCTTTTTCATTAATTTTATCTCCAGTTAATTTTGGAAAGCTTGCACACCAACATGTAATATCATTATCACATGAAAATTTACTATCACAATCAGAGCAAGTCTTTTCCATTAATGCTCTGAAAGAATACTAAGAACTCTATTAGGTATATCTGCTAATCGACTTACAGCCAAAACTTTTTCATATCCAAGATATTTCAAATTAGTTGCAATTGTGGTAGCACTAAATGTGTCTCTTCCCACTCCAATTGCTGTCATCTTAACACCTAAATTTTTGTATGATTTTAAAACCATTTTCAATGCATTAGGATCTGATGGTTCTCCATCTGATAATGTAAGAAAAATGTCAGGTTTTTTTGATGCTAAAACAGGTAGCATTCTATCATAAACCTCTGCCAGAGGTGTACCGCCATTAGCAGATATCTGAGCAAGTCTTTTTGCAGCAGAGTTATTCCATTTCATGTCTTCTGGTTTTACTAACCAGCATACTACTTGTCTATCAACTGTATTAAATGCATAAACAGAAAAATTAACTTTAAGGTATGCTAAGACTTCACATAATGCAATTGTAGTTTTTTTGTATTCTGTTTGTTGATCTGTAATACTTGAGGAATGATCAAGTAGAATTATAATTCTAGATTTTATTGCTTTTTTTACATCAGTGAAAAATGGATTTTCATGCCCTTCAATGTATGCTTCCTCATCAAATTCATCACCTTCTCGCATATGTTGTTCCTTCCAACCAGTTTTCAATTCTCTAAATTTATTTTTTAAATTACTAATTAGATCTTGGTCGTAGATTTTTGTTTCATCTACATTTGTTGAATCAGGAATTTGTATTCCAATTTTTTCTGGAGTTAATCCCTTGTTCTCATTCTTCTTGCTTTCATCTTTTATTAGATTAAATTCCTGTGAAACCTCTTTTCCTTCAATTGCATTTTTTGGATCTAGTTTACCCAGATCCGCTTGTAAATTCTTGATTATTTTTTGTAATGCTTTTTCAAAGTCTTCAGGATTAACTAACATTCCTGGACCTTTTAAAGGAACAGATAATGGAATTGTAATCAGTGGATCAATGTCTAACATGGTTAAAATTTTTGGAATACTTTTTTCAATCCACTCTGTCCCAAAATTATTTTCTAATGCCTTATCAAGAATTGTTTTTGCATATTCTACTGCTTTTTTCACTTTTTCGAAATGACTTGGTTGCATCTCTCCCTTAATGTCACCAAATAGAAAGTATTGGTAAAATGCCTCAACTATTCTTGCCTTACCTAGAATGTTATTTAGTAGTGGTCTGTAAATCCACTGCCATGTGTAATTGAAGATTAATTCATTATCCATCCCACGCCAAACTTTTCTGCCTAAAAGTTCAATTCTTCTTCTTTCAATAGTATTCAGAATAAATCCAAAGGCGTGATCATTTGATAGAATTTTTTCACAGTGACTGATACGCATTGCTTCGTACCATGTAGCAGTTCGGAATTGTCTATACCTTCCAAATTCATCTCCATTGTAATCTAGAAATGGAATTAAAATAACTCGATTTTCCTTAATTCTAGTTTCATTTGTTTTTTTGTTTGAAAACTCTACAGTGATTTCGTCATTTTCTGACCAACGTCTAACTAAAAATGTTGCAATTTCAATAAGTGTATCATTACGTAGTGAAAACGATGACATTATTTTTCATACATAGAGGTAATAATGTCATTTACTTTTTGTACTTCAATACTTCCCCATTGGGCATACACATTTCCAAATACTATTTGAGCTGCATCTTTTGGCGTAGTTTCATTTTGAACTAATTTCGCATATGCAATAGTTTCACGTAGAGATGGTGAATAGTATAATTCTTCAACTGCAGCTGCCTGTCTTAGTGTATTTGCCAGTTTAATTCCTTGT
>CAZKZG010000012.1:0-4455 GCA_964557215.1 uncultured Candidatus Nitrosopelagicus sp.
AACTGATATAACACTAGGAATGGCAGGATTAACAAGTGCAACAAATTGTAATAGTATTGTAAGTGGAACTGCTACTGATCAGGGTTCAGGTTCATGGGCAGCAGGTGACACAATGAAAATTGAGTATAATATTGATTCAGGTGCTTATGTATTTTCTAGAAACGGAACATCATTCGTGACAGGCACATTAACAGGTGGTGCAAAACCATCTTCTGTTAGAGTTTTAGTAAGTAATTACTCACAAAATTACAAAGTCACCGAAATTAAATTATCAGGTGGTGGAACAAGTGCAACTGCTAATCAATACAAACTTGGCACAGGTGCTTACGCTTTCAATGGAAGTACGAGTAAAGTTGAAACAGGTGATAAATTCTCATTTTTACAACAAACAGGCACTATTGCATTTTGGATGAAACCTACTTCGTTTGCTGATAATGATGTTTTGTTTGATTCATGTAATGCTTCAAGTAGTAATAGTGGGGTTTTATGTAAAGTAGCAAGTGGTTCGAATTTACTTTCGTTTCTTATTGCAAGAAGTGGTGGAAACAGTTCACAATTAAACTATCAATTACCGTCAGATCCATCAGGTGAATGGACACACATAACAATCACTTATGATGGTTCGACAGCTAAATTTTATAATAACGGAACAGAAGCAGTAAGTGGTTCTGTCACATCAACAACAAACGCTTCTACATACAATCTATTTTTCGGTGAAACTGCTACTGGTGACGATAATCCATACGATGGTGTTTTTGATGATATTGGAATTTGGGATCGTGTCCTTACTGCAACAGAAATTTCAACATTATGTGGTACAACAGGTAGTCTTGATTCTGATGATTTTGATAATGTTTATGGTTCAACACAATATGCAAGAGGTTTTAAAGTAGCCACATCATCGTCAGCACTTAAAGATAAAAAAGTAAAAGCCGTTACATTCTATGTTAGAAAAGCTGGTTCAAGCCCAACTGGAACTGCTTATGCAAAAATATACAATGGAACTACCCTTGTTGAAACAAACACAACTGGAACTAACCTTGATGTTTCTACACTTGGAACTTCTGATTATACTGCTCATAAATTTGAATTTACAGGTAATACGACTTTAGATACTGGTTATAGTGTTGTTTATTATTTTGATGGTGGTAGTGGTTCTGCTTATACACAAATTAGACGACAGGGAAGTGATGTTTATGATGGTGTCAATACTATTTATAGAAAATACCACAGTAGTGCATGGGCAGATGATTCAGGCACAGATGCAAAATTCATTCTTGAATTTGCTGATCCACAATTAGTTTCATCATTAACTAACAAGTCAGGTCTAAAAGCACATTATACTATGGACAGCACAAGTTTAGGTGCAACAAAAACATACGAACCTGAATTAGATAATAATAGTGCTAGTAAATGGGTAATACAAGATAGTGGTGCAATTAATTTAAACACAAGTAATAGTAGAGTTGATTTTTCAACTAAACGTGATAATTCAAATAACACTTTATCATACGATTTAGGTTCCAATCTAAATGCAACTTGGGTTTTAAGATACAAATTCAATGCTTCAACGTTTAGTGAATCTGAAAACAGTTGGTTGTCAGTTGGATTTAGATCTGTTGATTCAGCTACTGCCGTCACTGGTAGTTCTACTAATTTTGATACTTTTGGTTGTTTTGTAATGAATGGTTCATCAGCATCAAATAAGAAAAGACTTGGTATGCACTCTGGTACTGCAAACACATCATTAACAGAACATCAAGATAGATTAGAAGGTGTGACATACACAACTAGCAAAGATTATTATGTCGAGGTTGTTAGAACTGGAACAACAACAGGCACAGTCACACTTAGAGAAGATAGTCATACTGGAACTGTATTCAAAACTTACTCATATTCAGGTGGTAATAATGCAACAAACTTACGCTATCTCACAATAAGTGATCTAGCAGATAATGTTTCAGGTGATTCAACATTAGTTGGAACAATAACTGATATTGAAGTATATGACGGTGTTTCAGAATTAGAAGGTTGTAAAAACGACTTTTCATCAACAAGTAACTTAGATGGAATGACCAATCTACCAACTAATACAATATTCTTACAAACAGATGATACACCTTCATACTGGTGGAAACAATCTGATAACACTTGGAAGTTAGATGGAACAAGCACATGGGATTCAAACTTTGCACAATTTTCAACAGAAGAAGAAGGTCAAGCAAAATGGATTACAAGTGATTCTACAAGGCTACAATATGGTGGTGTTAGTGGTTCAAGTAGTGATGATAAAAAATACATAGATTGGGATTTAAGAAATGATAATAGTAATGATACCATTTATTATAATTTAGGTAAAACTGTTAATAGTTCAAAATGGGTTTTAAGATACAAAATAAACTTTAGTGATTTAGCAAGTAATACATCAACACAAGGAATTTTGGGCTTATCATCAATTACAGGTTCAGCAGATTCAACACAAGACTTTCTTGGAATTTCATTTTTAACAGGCGATGATCAAATTAGAGGAATATCCACAGATAGTAATCCTAATGGAATACCATCAACATATAATGATTCAATAGATTGGCAAGAAGATACAGATTATTATATTCAGATTGAAAGAACATCTGCAACTGCTTTCAAAGCTTATGTCAGAACAGGTTCATATTCGGGAACAATATTAGCAAGTATTACAAATGGTGTGACAACATCTGCTATTGGTGGCTTACAATATATTAAAATTCAAAACAGAGTAACAAATAATTCACCTTCACCTAGATTAACAATAAAAGAAGTCGGATTACTAGACGGATTTTCGGAGTGGGCATGACAAAATATATAAAAACAATAGGAGTGAATGAATAAACATGGCTGTTAAACATCTAAGTGGTAATCGAGCAACTTCTCTAAAGTCAGATATATTTAGTGACTCATTAGGTTCAAGTGCTGATGGAACAAATACTGGAATTACATTAGTACCTATAACATATCATGCATCTTTTGATGGAACGAATGATTATGTTAGTATTGTTGATTCTAGTTCAAACTTAATTCAAGGAAGATCAACATGGTCAATATCTGGTTGGTTCAAACGTAATGGTAGTACAGATAAATATTTCATAAGTCAATGGGGTAACGATGAAAGCCCTGATAATAGAGTTTTTCATATAGGAATAGATAGTAATGGAAAATTATTGTTTAGGCAAAGAACAGATGGTGGTCAAGGTGCATCTTTCACATCAAACGATGCAATACCTGATAAAACATGGACACATTTTGCAATAGTTTGGAAACCAAACGGTTCTAATTGGCAAGCTCAAATGTATATTAATGGAACAGCAGATAATAGTAAAACTGATTTCAGTAATGATATGAGAGGTGGTTCAATAGCTGAACCTGTTTATTTGGGCAAGAATGGTAGTAATGCAACAGCACCATCAGCAGGTGGTGATTATTTCAATGGTGGATTATATCAAATATTATTTTATTCATCAGAATTAACATCAGCAAATGTGACGACATTATACAATAGTGGAACACCTATCACAAGTCCTTCAGCCACAGGTTTAGTTGCAAAATATAATTTATCTAGTGATACTAATGATTCACAAGGTTCTCTCAATGGAACAAACAATGGTTCTACATTCCCAACTGATGCTAAACTTGGCACAGGTGCTTATTCTTTTGATGGAAGTAATGATTATGTAGATTTAACTGGTGCTCTTAATGCTATGACAACAACAGGCACAATAGCATTTTGGGTTAAAGCTGATGATGCTGATGATGGTGCAAAAATATGGAGTGTTTGTTCAACAGGTAATACAGATGGTAGAATATATTTAGAACAACAAAGTGCAACAGTATGGACAGTAGCCTGTCAAGATGGTGGTTCTGCACAATGGAAAGTTGATTCGACAGGTGTTACATTCCAAGATGGTCAATGGTATCATATTGCAATAACACATGATGGTGGTTCTAGTTATGGTGCAGTAAAATTATATATTGATGGTGTTGATAGATCATCAAACTCCAATAATGGTTCAACTTGGAATAAATGGATATCAAATATTGATGGATTAAATAATATGGAGTTTGGTAGAAGTAATTATAATAATGCACAAAATTCTTACTTTGGTGGTATTATAGATGATGTGGGAATTTGGAATCGTGTCCTTACTGCAACAGAAATTTCAGATTTAGTAAATTCTTCATTAAGTAGTGAAACATTACGAATTGATCAAACAGCACAAGATAGTGGTGATGATACAATGAACTCATCAGGTAAAGTAAGAGCAGGGTTAGTAATAACAGCAGCTTCGTTTGGATCTGTCGGTAAAGTTGTTAATAAAGTAGGATATGAATTAAAAAAGACAGGTAGTCCAACAGGTAATGTAACTGTTGTTGTAGCTGATTCTTCTGGTACAGTTATTGAAACAGTTGGAACATTAGATA
>CAZKZG010000013.1:0-4191 GCA_964557215.1 uncultured Candidatus Nitrosopelagicus sp.
AAGGATGGTATTGAGCACCACTTAATTGAAGATACTGCAATAACAATTGGATCTGCAGTAGACAAGGCATTAGGAACCAGAACAGGAATTACAAGATTTAGCTACGCTTCTGTTCCTATGGATGAATCACTTGCAGAAGCATCAATTGACTTGGTAAAACGACCATTCAACAAGATATCACTCTCTATGAAAAGGAGCAAAATTGAAGGAATGTCTAAAGAAGATATTGAACACTTCTTTCAATCACTCACCCAGAATCTGAATTGTTGTATCCACGTTACTGTAAAGTATGGAGAAAATGATCACCACAAAATTGAGGCTGCAATTAAATCAATAGCAGTAGGACTGAGAAACGCTTCTTCAAAAGATTCAAAACAAAAAGGAATTCCAAGTACTAAAGGCGCTATGTAATGGTTAGTGTTGCAATATTTGATTATGGAGCAGGAAATATCTTTAGTCTAAAGACTGCATTTGAAAAAAATGGGGCATCCATAGATGTTATTACAAGTTTTGATCAAGCAAAAGATTTTTCTGGAATATTATTACCTGGTGTTGGAAACTTTGATCCTGCAATACGCAGTATACGAGATTATTCTGCTACACAATTCAAAGATTTTGTAAAGGACAAGATACCCGTATTAGGAATATGTCTTGGGATGGAAATGTTTTTTGCAAAAAGTGAAGAAGGAAAAGAAAATGGGCTTGATGTTCTCAATGGTGAAGTTGTATTATTACCAAAAGATATGAAAATTCCTCATATGGGATGGAATAGTTTACAGATTAAAAGAGAAAGTAAATTACTTGATGGTGTTGATAATGGATCTTGGGTTTATTTTGTTCACTCATACAGAGCAAAACCATTAGATGAAAATATCATAGTCGCAGATGCAGATTATGGAATCACTGTTCCTGCTGTAGTTGAAAAAGATATCTACTTTGGAACACAATTTCATCCTGAGAAATCTGGAAAGATTGGATCATTAATGATAAGAAATTTTCTTAAAGAGTGCAAGCAATGAAGATAATTCCAGCAATTGATCTAATGAATGGCGATGTGGTTCGTCTTTACAAAGGTGATCCAAATCAAAAAATAATTTACAGTAATGATCCAGTTCAGATAGCAAAAAAATGGGAAGGTTTTGGCGCAGATATGATCCATCTTGTAGATCTTGATGCAACACTTGGACTAGGAGATAATTATGAAACATTAAAAGAGATTTGCCAAAATATTTCTATTCCTGTTCAAGTAGCAGGTGGATTAAGAGACATTACAAAGATTGCTAATACATTAGATTTTGCAGAAAGAGTTCTTATTGGAACTTTAGCTATACAACTAAAACAAAGTGAGCAAGAATCCATCTTGTTAGAAATGATTTCACAGTTTGGAAAAGATCGACTTGTAATATCCATTGATCATGTTAATGGTGAAATAGTCACCCATGGATGGCAAAAAAATACTGGACTAAAACTGGAAGACGTTACTAATGAATTTGTGAAATTAGGATTCTCAGAATTTTTAACTACAAATGTTTCAAAAGACGGTACTCTAGAAGGTCCTGATATAGTTTCACTAGAACAAGTTTGTAAAATTAGTGGACCAAATATTATTGCCAGTGGTGGAATTTCAAAGCTGGATGATGTACAAGAAATCAAAAAATGTAATCCATATGGAGTAATTTTAGGAAAAGCACTTTATGAAGGATTAATTGGAATCAAGGAGGCAAAAGCAATTTGACTTTAACTAAACGCATAATCCCATGTCTTGATGTAGCTAATGGTCGAGTTGTCAAAGGGTTGCACTTTGAATCAATAAAAGATGCTGGAGATCCTGTTTTATTGGCTGAAAAATACAGTAATGAAGGAGCAGATGAGCTAATCTTTCTTGATATAACAGCATCATCTGAACAGCGTGAAACAATAAAATCACTTGTAAAAAAAGTGGCTGAAGTCATAGACATTCCATTTACAGTTGGAGGAGGTGTAAAATCATTACAACATGCAAGAGATATTCTGCTTAATGGGGCTGATAAGGTAGCAATTAACACCGGGGCAGTCAAGAATCCTGATGTACTAACTGAACTTATGGAATTATTTGGTAGGCAATGTGTGGTTGTAGCAATTGATGCAAAAAGAAATTACAATGTAGAAAAAGGAAAAAATATTTTCACTGAGAATAATAAAGAATTTTGGTTTGAGGTTTTCATTTATGGTGGAAAAAAAGAAACTGGATTAGATGTTATTGATTGGGCACAAAAAGTTGAAAGTTTTGGTGCTGGTGAGATATTATTAACTAGTATAGATAGAGATGGTACAAAAGATGGATATGATATTTTACTTACTAATCAAATTGTCAATAACGTTTCAATTCCTGTAATTGCATCTGGTGGTTGTGGTAGTCCTGAACACATGATTGAGATTTTTAAAGAAAGTGATGTAAGTGCTGCTTTGGCTGCATCAATATTTCATTATGAAGATCATTCTGTTGATCGTGTAAAACAAATTATAAAAAACAATGGTATTCAAGTTAGATATTAAATTATAGTATTATTTTTGTTCTATGGATCTGCAAGTTGTTCCATATCCATTCCAGAACCCATAGGAGCCTCATAAGGATTTTGTCCAATGTACGCATCTCGATTCTCACAAACATTCAAAGTCCAACCCTCAAATCTACTATCATGTTCTATAATCTGATCAAGAATCTCAAATTGAATTAGTCTAGGTTCTTTTGTTAGACCCATTCTATCATCCATTAAAGTAACTCCTGATACTACAACATTCCATGTTCCGATAAGATCATCTACTGTACAAAGTTGTGACGTCCAGTCTAACATAGGTCTAAAGTACAGGTTTGGGGATGGATCCCCACTACCGTTAAATTTGAAACCATAAATGACACGTTCGCTACCTTCTTTCACAACTGTCACTTCACCATTCTCAAGCGGGTTTAATTCCATGTTTAGAAAAACAACTTCACCGATCAAATATTGATCTTTATTAATTGTTAGAGGTCCGTTTGTCTGTGGATTTGGAGGAAGTACGCTCCAACCTTTTTGCATCCGCGTTTCAGTATCCATCTGATAAATTAAAATCCCAATAATTATCACAATTCCTATTCCTATCCCAATTGCAACTTTTTTGTCCACAGTTTTTTCTCTTCATTAACCGTTTAAATTTTTTTTTAATTTTTTATTTTTATTCAAAAAAATGATTTTTTATCAAATTATTGTATTTTTAGCTGATTTTCTCCCAATTCTAGTTAAAATTGATAATTTTTTGATAAAATTCTCTGCTTAGTTTATTCATACAAAATTAAGTATTACTTAATTTCATATTAGGATATTTTAAGAACAAAATTTTAAATGATCATGTATGGCTAAGACACACCTAAAGTGCAGAGAATGTCAAAAGGAGTACGACCCTATTTTCAAGTATATCTGTGATGAATGTTTTGGACCACTTGATGTCCAATATAACTTCCCTAAAGTAACCAAGGAAACATTTCATAACAGAGAAAAAACATACTGGCGTTATCATGAACTTTTACCAATTCATGACAAAAAAAATATTGTTAGTATTGCTGCAGGAATGACTCCACTTGTAAAGGCTGAAAAACTTGGTGAAGAACTTGGCTTATCAAATTTGTATATTAAAAATGATTCAGTAAATCCAACATTCTCATTCAAAGATAGACCTGCTGGAGTTGCAATATCAAAAGCAAAAGAATTTGGTTTACAGTCAGTTGGATGTGCATCTACAGGTAATTTAGCTTCAGCAACTGCAGCTCATGCAGCAAAAGCAAATATGCCATGTTACATATTTGCACCAAGTAATATTGAGACAGCAAAAATTGCACAAGCACTGTCTTACGGTGCTGAATACATTTCTGTTGATGGTACATATGATGAAGCTAATAGAATTGCAGCACAAATTGGAGATAGAAAAAATGTGGGTGTAGTTAACATCAACATGCGTTCATATTATGTAGAAGGATCTAAGACATTAGCTTATGAAGTAGCAGAACAATTAGATTGGAATGTTCCAAATCATCTTATAGTTCCTACTGGAAGCGGAGCCATGTTAAATGCAATCTGTAAAGGATTTGAAGAATTACAATCTGTTTCATTACTTGATGATTTATCATCTATGCATATGCATTGTGCACAACCACAGGGATGTGCTCCAATAGTT
>CAZKZG010000014.1:0-8906 GCA_964557215.1 uncultured Candidatus Nitrosopelagicus sp.
TGCCTGGGCAAATCTAGCCCTAGTTCCAATAAGATTTGATACTACAGGAAATTTTCGACCTTTGACATTTTCAAATAATATAGCGTTTGAATCTTCGAATTTTTCAGTAATTGTTGCAATCTCATATTTCAGAGATACTGGCTTTTTGATGGTTTTGAGATCCTTGGATTTTCTGATTTCAGTAAGGTAGGTTCTAAGATCTCTAGTCATTCTCTAATATCTCCATAACCTTGTTCATTATTTGCTTTGTTGATTCATTGTCTAATTCCTTTTCAATTGAGGCAGTAACAAGGCAAATTCCTTGTTTTTTTGTGGATATACTTTCTGCTACCAGCTTTAGAAACAAAGACTCGGATTTTGCTGGAATTACAGTTGTGGTAACTGGTATGGGGCCTGAATTAACTGATACAATCATAGGACCAATCTTTTTTGAGCCTTCATAAATTGAGACAATATTGCCGTTCTCATAATGTAGTATTTCGATGTAGAACTTTCGTTGGTTAACATCTACGATTTCTTTCGAAAATCCTGGTTCTGACAACAGAGAGCTTTTAGTGATTAAGCCTTTATTGCTATCGATTCTGTCTTTTGTGATGCGGCGTCTGCTTCTACTCTAGCACGAAGTTTAGCCTTGTATTTCAAATTTCGTGGTTTGGTTCTTAATCGGTAGCCACAGCATGGACACCACAAGCCTTCCCATTTTATGAAAATTTCACAAATTTGACATCTTCTCTGACCTGATGCATATCGACCAGTTCCTACTGGTTTTTGTGCCTTGTATCTTGTGCATATTCCTTTACATGTCATTTTTGTTCGCATATTATATTGAATTTATGAATATATAAGACTGATCTTAGAAATAATTTCAAAATTATTTAAATTTCATGTAATATTTTGATTCATTTATATTTAAAAACTGATCATTTTCAAAAAAAATAAAAAAATGTGTATAAATACTTATGTTTTCTACATTTGAACTAGTTTTTTGCAATCTTTTGAAGATTAACCTGTAATTGAAAGTGGAAGAATTGAACGCCAATAACCAGTACGTTGTGTAATAAATTGTGCTGAAAGCATATCACGTTTACCTCTCTGATTGTAATTTTTTATTTTTAGTGTGGTATTTGTTTCATCAACAAATTCAATTTCAAAATTTGAACAGAATTTTAGATTTAGTAGTTGAACAATCTTATTTGCAATAATCATATCACCATTACCAATTTTTAGAATCTTTTTTTGAGCTCTTAATTCAGCCATAATAGTTACCAAAGTCTCAACAAGTTTGTCAGTTGATACAAAAAATGAATTAGCAATCTGGTATCCTAGATAGTATACTGATAGTCCAATTCTTTTTCCAGGATCTATACCTAGAACTAAACTATTTTCATTTAGACCAGAATCAAGTTTCTGAATAATTAGACCCTTTATTACAAAAGGATGTTTTGATGTAATGTCGTTAAACAGTAAAGGTGTAAATGAGTTATTTGGGGCCTCATTATGCGTTGTCAGAATTAAATCTCCATCAAAATTCTGTATTTGAGAAGGTAGTATTGAATCAAAATTTATACCTAAATCTTTTAAAACTTTTGAAAATCTAAAATAATGTTTGCCACTTTCTGTGGCAACTCCAATTCTAAGATTTTCTATTTGAGTGATAAATCTAATGAAGTGTATTTAAAATTTAGATGTTATGGTGAAAAATACTGTTTTTTTAGTCAAATCACGCACAAAAACTATAGAATTAGTATATTTCAAACATATAGAAAATATTCTAAATTTAGTTTATGCTTTTAAAATTGAGGACACAGCATCTTGAACAGCGGAATCAAAATTTGATTCTATGTTATTTTGGATCTCAGATAGTTTTTCCTCTCCTTTCTGATGGATTTTTTCAGATTCTGTTTGAGCCTTAGATTTGGAATCTGAGATGATTTTCTCTGCTTCTTTTGAAGCAATTTCCTTGGTTTTTATCATCAGATTATCAATTTCCTTTTGGGCCTTAGAATTTAGCTGTTTTTTCATATCTTCTAGTTTCAAATTTAATGAATCAATGTCGGATTCTAAGCCTGACAGTGCCTTGATAATTCCATCTACATGTGTTCCAGTTTGACTCATTTAGTAAAATTCACTTTTTCCAATAATTAAACCATTCAATTTGTAGTTAATAGTAAAATTGCTCTTGCAAGATCGCCTTCTGCTTCAGCAAGAGCATTTTTTGCAGTTTCTTCATCAACGTTTGCCTGCTGACATACCAATGATATATCCTCCTCACTAAAAATTTGAACTTCCAATTCTTTTTCTTCATAACTTTCAGCCACAACCTGAAAGATTGAATTATCTTTAGCCTTCATTTCAGTTACTGCAGGTTTTGCAATAATAATCTCTTTTTTATCAGTTTTAATAATAACTTCTTGAACATTTGGAAGTTCCTCCATATCTAGACCCATTTTGTCCATCATTCTTCGCATCTGGCGGTTTCCACCACGTCCACCCATCATGAAATGGATTCCCTTTTGGTGACTTTTTAAACTATCTGATCTTTACTGCGACGCCTCTATTTTGGCTCATTATCATTTTGCTAGAAAGAACCGATTTTCCAACACCTATTACCTGATTTTTGTATAAAACTGGAACGTCTGAGCCAATTTTGATATTTTTACCACATGATGTTACATGTCCACAAAAGACAGATTTTCCATCTTTGATAAATTCATTTGATTCTTTATCTATATGGAGACAATTTTCTTGAAATTTCTTACTTTTAAGAAACAATTTGGCACAATGAATAGTGATTGCTAATCCTCCATCAGATCTAGGAGTTAGTAGTAATTTTTCCTTGTCATAAACAGAACGAATTCTTCCTGTTTTCTTTGATAGTTTAATTTCAAAATTCTTTGGAAGACATTTTGATACTCCAGGGCCAAATAATGTATCAATTGTATGTTTTAATTTTAGATTGTGATCCAATAACTGTAGGAAATGCCTTTGTTATTTTAGTCAATACAAAATTGTCAGTAAAACTGTCAAATCCTGGTAGAAATTATTATCAAAAAAGAAAAACTTGCATTTGATGAAATTTCTTTCTATATAGAAGATATACAAAATATACGATGATTTATTAGTTCTATATAGATAGATGAAAACATAATGGTGAAACAAAAAGATCATAGGAAAATTCAATTCACTGGAAAATCATCTTACATAGTTTCCCTTCCTAAGGAATGGGTCAATGATAATGGATTGAAACAGGGTGATCAAGTTTCCGTCAACAGAAGTGGCAGATCAATTTTAGAAATAAAACCACTGGGTATCGCAAAATCAAATACCCAAGAATCTGCAACAATAGTAATTTCGAACAACGATAATGATGACTCAATTCTTAGAAAATTAATTGCATTGTATTTTCTTCATTATCAAACTATTCATATAACTCCAAAAAGCGATAGAATCACTTCGTCTCAAAGAACTACAATTAGAAACGCAGTGAAAAATATACTAATGGGAGCTGAGATTACGGCAGATTCTACTGATGGAATTACAATTCAGGTTCTCATTAATTTAGTTGGCTTATCAGTAGACGGGGCATTCAAAAGAATGCTCCATCTTGCAAAATCAATGCAAGACGATGTTCTATTAGCACTAAAAGAGGGTGATGTAGATCTTGCTCAACAGGTAATTAACAGCGACGATGATGTCGATAGATTTGGGTTCTATATTATACGTCAGCTTACTATAGCTGTAGAAAATGAGCACATGCTAGAAGAAATGGGATTTTCTAGTTCTAGGGATTGCCTAGGCTACAGAGTTATTGTAAAAAATATTGAAAGACTAGCTGATCATGCCGAAAGAATGGCAAAGGACGTAATTGAATTTAAAAAACCAATTAATGCCAAAACATATGATAAATTAAAGGAATTAAGTGATTATACGCTAAAACTAATTGATGATTCCTGCTTATCTATGTTTAAGCAAGATACTGCAGGAGCAGAAATGACAATTGGTAATATATCTAAAATAGCTAAATTGGAAAAAAAAGTTTTTGATACAACAAAATCAGTTAAAAATGAAGAGGAAATTTATAGAATAAGAAAAATTATTGAAAATCTAAGAAGAATATCTGAATATGCAAGTGATATTGCTGAAATTGTTCTAAACACAAATATCGAAAAAATGATCAAAAAGAAGTGAACTGGATTTAAGACTTGAATACATGTATTCTGATTACGTATTTTGATTTAGATTCTTTAGTTGAGGCTAAAGGCTTATGCGAGAGTGCTCAATATCAAATTACACACATCATAAAACAAGATTTTCTTCAGCATACAAGATTTGGATTAAGTGAAGGAAGAATTGAAGAATTAAAAGAAATTATTAAAAAAACACAGGCAGACGTTGTAGTTTTCGATGAAATTCTAAAACCTAGTCAGAACTATAATCTAGCATCAGAATTAAAAATAGAAATTGTAGATAGGGAGTCACTAATATTACAAATTTTTGAGAGCAGAGCTCAGAGTACAGAGTCCCAAATGCAGGTCAAATTAGCCCAACTTCGATATGAAATGTCAAGAGCAAAAGAAAAAGTACGATTAGCAAGAATGGGGGAACAGCCAGGTTTTATGGGAATTGGGAAATTTGAAGTTGACATATACTATAACGACATCAAAAACAGAATGCTTAACGTTAGAACAAAATTAAAAAAAGCAGGCAAACAACGTGAACTTCACAGACAATCACGAAAAAGAATTGGATTCAAGACCATTTCACTGGCTGGATATACATCTGCAGGAAAAACAACATTGTTTAACGCATTAACAGGTGAAACAAAAGAAAAAAGTCCAAAATTGTTTACCACACTAACAACTACTACAAGAAAATTTAAGATTGGTAAGGAATGGGTTTTGATTTCAGATACAGTAGGTTTTATCAGTAAATTACCAGCATATCTAATTGAAGCATTTAGATCAACTCTAGAAGAACTAACATTTACTGATATTGTTCTAGTAATAATTGATACTACTGATAATGTCAATAATCTAAAAACTAAATTTTCAAATTGTATGAAAACATTAATTGAACTAGGAGTAGAGAGAGATAAAATTATTTTTGTCTTAAATAAAACAGAAAAATTGGATGATGAAGAAATAAATTTAAAAATACAAAAATTAGAACTCAATGATCATAAAAAATGTCTTGCAATATCTGCAAAAACACATAAAAATTTTGATATGTTAAAAGAAATTATTAAAAAAATATTGGATGTTGAATAAATGAATATTGAAGTATTAAGAATTGGACAAAGAATTGTAAGAGATGATCGTGTGACTACACATGTTGCATTAGTTGCAAGAGCATTTGGTGCAACAAAAATTTACATGAATGAAGTTAATCCAGAAATTCGTGACACAATAAATAAAATTAATGAGACATGGGGTGGAAAATTTAAAATTGAAATTATTACAAAGTGGAAAGACATTATTAATTCAAAAAAGAACACATCAAAAATAGTCCATCTTACTATGTATGGCGAAAACATAAATGAAATTCAAGATAAAATTCAGCAAGAAGATAATATTTTGATTGTTGTAGGAGCAGAAAAAGTTCCCAGAGAAGTTTACGAACAAGCCCACTATAATGTCTCCATAGGCAATCAGCCACATTCAGAGGTAAGTGCACTTGCAATATTGCTAGATCGCCTTCAAAAAGGTGGACAATTTGAAAAGAAATTTTCTGATTCAAAAAGATCAATTATCCCTAGTAAAAATGGCAAAAATGTCATAGAAAATAAAAAAATGGATTAATAACACCGTAAAATAGTGATGAGGTATGGTCGATAAATACGAAAATCCATTTGCAAAGATTTCAGCAATGATTGGTGGGGATGAATATCTCAAAGTTTCTAGGTCTTTGTTAAAATCAGAAGATGCAACAGATGAGGAAATTGCAAGTTCAACTGGACTTAGAATTAATATGGTTAGAAAAGTCTTGTATGATCTATTTGGTAAAGGCCTCATAACTGGAATTAGGGTTAAAGATGAAAGAAAAGGGTGGTTTGTTTATAGATGGCGCTCTAGACGTGACGAAGTAGAAAACTTCATTGAGAATCAAAAAAAGAAAATTACCGAAAGATTACAACAAAGATTGGATTATGAAAATGCATCAGAATTTTATCATTGTGGAAATCATGATTGTAACAGAGTTACATTTGAAGATGCACTAGATCTGTTTTTTAAGTGTCCTTCATGTGGAAAAGTTCTAAATCTAAAAAATAATGATAAAGCGAAAAAACATTTTACAAAAAAAATTGATCATCTCAAAAACGATATGAGAGTCTAAATTCTATAGTGAACAATTAATTCGTTTGCAATTTTTTGAACTTTTCTAAGTTTTAGTCTACTTGATGATTTTAAATTTTTAAATCCACTACCTTCTACTAAACTAATTGAATTGGTACCACCTAAAACATATGGAGAAACTGTGATAATTATCTCGTCTACTAATCCATGATTTAGAAAGCTCCAATTTGTTGTTCCACCACCCTCTAAAAGGATTTTTTTTATTCCTTTTTTATACAAAATTTGCATTAATCTTTTGAGATTTACTGCAGATTCTCCACATTTAATTATCTCCAAAGGAAATTTTTCTAGTCTATGAAGATTTTTTTTAGAAATTAAATTTGTAGTAACGACAATTGTAGGTATTTCTCTGCAAGATTTCACTATTTTTGAGGCTGATTTTATTGTTCCACGTGAATCTAATACTATACGTAAAGGATTTTTTCCTCTAGCATAGCGTACACTGAGCATAGGATTATCAAAATCAAGTGTGTTTTTTCCAATTAGAATGCCATCAACTTTTGCTCGTAATTTGTGAACTCTGATTTTATCTCTTTTTGAAGATAATTTAATATTAGTATGTTTTTTGCCAATTTTACCATCTAGTGTCATAGCTGCACTTAGAATTACAAAAGGTCTAGATTTTTCCATAGACAATTTTACCTCTATTCATTACTCCTCTGATGGATTCATGGGATGCTCTATGTACGATTGATGCATAAACATTATGCATTGGTTCTAAATCAATAGATTTTTTATCAATAAAAATACAATCTGCAAAATAATTTTCTTTAATACAACCAATTTTCTTTTTGAGAATTCTTCCAGGATTAACTGTAGCCATTTTAAGAATTTGTTTTGGGTCAATTCTTTTCTTCTTAATTCCCATAGTTGTTTTCCAGAGATAATCCATTTCTCTAAACATATCAGGTGAATTAATCATCACATTATCTGTACCAATACCTATACTACATTTCATTTTTAACATTAATTCTATATCTGGTATGCCTTCTGCAAGAGAAGCATTTGCACGAGGACATACAATTATTCCTCGAGTTTTTTTAGAAGCAGACAAGAGATCACTTTTTGATGCATTTGTCATATGCACTAAAAATGTGGGATCTGCTAAAAGCGCACGTTTTGGCTCCGTTTTTTTGGTCATTCTCTTAGAAACTGCGTAACTATTCAAAGTCTCAGCTGCATGAATGCCTACAATTTTTTTGATCTTTGAGAATACACGCAAATTTTTATCACTGTTTTCATTTGGACCACTAATTCCTACTCCATCACAATTTTCTAATAACAGTTCTAAATCATTTTGAAGAAAATCTGGCATGGACGTGTTTTGTTTAATTTGTTTTGGGGTATGATAATACTCTAATCTTCCAAGAATCACTACATTAATTGGAACGTCGTTTAGTGCTTTTTTTAATAAATTAATTCCATGTATACCACCTTCTCTAAAATCCACGAATGTAGTGATTCCTTTTTTAAGCATAGTTTGCGCAGATTTACGCATAAATCGAATCAATTCTTTATCTGGTGTTTCCCGTAAAATTTTTTGTTTCAATCCAATCATAGGATGAATTTTTGAATCAACATCAGAATTTAATGATAAATCTTTAGCAATTGAATCTCCAATATGAGTATGTCCGTTGATAAAACCTGGTACTAAAAGAAGATTTTCACAATCAATTACATTGTCACTTTTTCTAGTTATCTGCGAATTAATTTTTTTAAATTTATTATTTGATATTTGAACATTTGTGGAATTAATTAATTTTAATTCGTTACCATAAAGTAAACTAATATTTTTTAAAATCATTTCAATTCGTAAACTTCTGGTTTTTCTTTTCCTGAATCTCGAATTTCTCTAATCGTATCTAGTGATTTTGTGGCAAGTTTTGCAGCATCTCTTCCTGTTCTACCTATTCCTATACCACAATTAAGAACTAAATTCATTTCATCTTTTATTTGGTCAATGAATTCATGTGCATGAATTTTATGTTGTGAATTAGATACAACCATAAAATTATCACCCCCCATAAAAAATGACAACGATTTTTTATCTAAGAAAAAATCAGACATCTTTGAATATAATTTAAACATCAATGATGATGTTTCATAAGGAGATAGTGCCTTGCGTTTTGCTGTTAGACTGTCCACATCAATATGCATTATTGCAACATTGTGTTCCTCATTACCATTTAGTGTTCCATAAATATTCAACTCTTTATTTAGAAACTTCTCCTCTCTTTTTCCATTGTATGCTAATATGTTAGCATCAAATGGCGTATCGCCACAACCAATAGTCATTGAAACTTTAATTTCAAATAATTTACCTAGTTCCTTTTGAATAGCAATATGTTCATCTAATGTAATTCCATTTGTAATTGCAAAAAATTCATCTGATCTATTTTGAAATACTAAACCATTTTTTTCGGAAAATAATTTTTGAACATTCTGGTACAATGATGCTTGAAGTATCTGTAGTTCATGTTCCCTATCACTACCTAAAGTCAATGTCCATGGACCATAACCAGTAATTTTCATTATGGTGAGCTGTATCAATTA
>CAZKZG010000015.1:0-3667 GCA_964557215.1 uncultured Candidatus Nitrosopelagicus sp.
CAGCTGAAGAAGTAAAAACTGATGCTCCAGCTGAAGAAGTAAAAACTGATGCTCCAGCTGAAGAAGTAAACACTGATGCTACAGCTGAAGAAGTAAAAACTAAGGAGAAGACAGAATAATGCCTGTAGAAAAAAAAGGCAATAAAGGATCTAGTCCAAAAGTCTACCAATACTATAAAATTGATGGGGAAAAGTTTTCCCGAGAACGTAAAATTTGTTCAAGATGCGGAAAAGGTGTCTATATGTCAGAACATAAGAATAGAAGAACATGTGGTAAATGCGGAAATACAGAATTTATTCAGTAAAGTTTCTTTTTTCTAATCTTGGAATTTTTTATTTGAATTTGGTCTAATTTTTTTAGTAATAAAGTGTCAATCTTTATTTTAGATAATAATTCAGCATTCAATTTTATAGTATTTGTATCCAAAGAAATTTTTAGAGTGGGAAGGTTTTTGTTAAGCCAAAGTTCTATAGCCTTATCTTCTAGCTTAAAATCCCTAAATCCTGATGGAAATCTTTTTGTTATATGTTGCAAGAGAGTCTTATCATCAAAAACAGTTTGCGGTTCAAACAATCGTGTATTATCAGAATACACATTTTCAAAAAGATTGCTAGATAATTCATCAGAAACAATATTCATTTTTGATAATCTTGAAGTTAATTCCAAATAATGTAAGAATTCATGTGCAAGAATTGCATGAATTGTTCCCTTTAATCCATAAGCAACTAATGGTGCAGAGATTTGAATGATAATTTGTACTAGATTGTTTGAAATGACTGGAATTGTTCGCGCAAAAAGTATGCCATAGTCAAATGAATTTGTTGTAGAACCAAGTACTAGAGATGGTTCAACATATGCAATAGGAAATCTAATGCCAGATGCTTTTTCAATCCTAGCAATACCTTCTAAAACCAAGGAAAATCTATTATTGATTAATTGAAATTCATGATTTGGTATTGTTTT
This sequence comes from uncultured Candidatus Nitrosopelagicus sp., assembly GCA_964557215.1. GTDB lineage: Archaea > Thermoproteota > Nitrososphaeria > Nitrososphaerales > Nitrosopumilaceae > Nitrosopelagicus. Next base: position 964 of record CAZKZG010000015.1, read on the forward strand.
AGCCGTAAATGCTTCATATACTTTCTTCAATGGTTCCATAATTTCATTTAAAAAATTTGTATAAAAAATATTAATTAATTATTTATGACACAACATCAATTTTTTTAAAATCAAATTGAACACATTCACAATTAGTTTTTAGCAAATATGCCAAATTAGGAACCACATTAGAATCATGAATTAATGATTTGATGGAGATACCACCATCAACATACATGTTGATTTTTAGTAGTCTTGGTGATATCTTTCTAAAATTCATTTTATAGATTTTTTTTTCTACGGTTTTTTTTCCATTAATATGAATTTGTAATGGCATTTGCATAATTTGTAATTGCTTTAATATTTTTTCTTTGATGTTATCATCTGTTCTTATTATGGCCTCAATTCTAGATTTAAAGAAAATTTGTCCTTTAGGCTGTGAATTAATTTTCCTCAATTCTTGTAATTGAACTCCTTCTAAATTATTCTTAGTTCTAAGTATTCGTTTTCTTTTTTTGGGATTGATTATCTTTGCAAAAAAAGGTCTACCGTTACCAAGTACGCGAGTTGACTTTTCTTCTCCTCCAACCCAATTGGTTCTCACTTGTTTACAATCAAATTTTTTGATCAAAAATTGTGTAATTTGACCTTCAACGCTGTCAAAATCTTTCACTCCATGAAAGTCACATGCATGACAACCTTTACCAAAACAGTTAGAACAGTTTTTTTGTTTTTGAGTTATAATTCTTGATTTTTTGATATATCTACCATAGATAAAAATTGGTTTAGATAGAATTTCATATGTTTCATCTTTGAAATTTACTTTAATTGTTAGATCAGAATCTATATGCTTAATCTCTGTATTTGTTTTACGCGCAATTTTTTTTGACATCACGTTGTTAATTTTGGTTTTAATACTATCTCCACCTTTTACTTGAAATTTAGATCTTATATGATCATCTCTATCAATCAGAGAAGGCTTTAGAGTAGTTCCTAATTCAAAATTAGAAAATTCATAAGAGGTTAAGGCGCTAAGAATTTTTGTAATAGTATAATCAGTTTGCTCAAAAATATTTTTACAGATAAAGCATTTTTCTTTCGATTTCTTGTTATTTTTTTTTAATTTTAGTCGTGATGAACAAAAATCACAAAATGAATATTTTTTACGAACTTCTTTATCAGAGTGGTTTTGAATATTTTTTTTGCTTTTCACTTTATTTTCTCATGGATAATCATACAATATGTATTACTGTTGATAGACCCCTCCGGTCAAATTCAACACCATCTTTCATTTCACTAACTATGATGGTAAATGATATGACATCACGTTGATTGCATTCCTGAGCATTTAACTTCAGATTAATATCCATTAGATCAAACTCATCTTCTGGTAGGTTTGTTTCATCAAAGAATGCTTTTCCAGTTGTTTCTATCCGAAATCGCTCATTCTGGTGATGGAAACCAAGTTTTGCCTTCCTTCCTTCTCTTCCTGAAGCCTTAATGTTGATATCTATAATTCCAGATTTTGCCATAGTATAATCTGACTTGTGGTTAACAAAAACTCCGATCTGAAATGGCTTTCCAGCTGTTGCTTCTGCCATCTTTTGGATACCATCATTCATCACAACGTCAACAGCCTTAATTGACTGCGGAATTTTGGCAAGCCATGAATTTGTTCTTTCTATAATACTGGCAATCTCACTTCGCCTTTTTTTATCTTCATCTTCTGGTAGCTTGTAATAATCGACCCATTCCAGATAGCTTCCAGAAATGTCTTCAATAAAATCAATACATGTTCTCTTGTAATCAGTGACATTATCAGTTCTTTCAGATTCATCTTCGCCGCGAAGTCCATCATAATCCATCGGCATAGCCATACCACATTGACAAATTTTTATGCTAAAAAACTAATCTAAATAAGGCATTCTTCTAAATGAATTAAATGATATTCACAATCATAACTGAGGATCTCCAAAGAGAACTAAAGCGTCACTTTCCACAAATCCGAATGTTACTAAAGAAAAATCCTGCTATTGCATACAAGCGAATTGGTGAGATAGGAAAGGATGTTGGAAAGAAGTACAAAATAGAGTTATTGGTTAACTTTCCACATGAGGGAAAAATTGATAATTTTGAAATGTATGGAAAGCAGGATTTGAGCTTTATCGTAGACATGGAAAAACAGAGATTTCCTATAAAGAGACAGGAAATCAAAGAGAAGGCAAAGGAACTTTTTGGTACTGTTGAGGTCGAAGACGCATACATGTATGAAGGCAAAGAGGGTGTCAAAGTATTTCTTGGACCAGCTAATGAGGCTGGAAGAAAGGAAGATAGAATTGACATTTTACCGCACTCTCTTCACGTTTGGTATGAATTTACTGAACCCGTATCTGAGTTTTGCAACTGGCTTCTAGAGAACGTCTATCTATTAAAACAAGAAAAAATCAATCCTTAGAGTTTAGTAAATACATATTTTTATCTAGACGCTTTTTTGCAAATTTATAATACTCTTTTACAATTTCAAAACCACAAAATTGCCTACCATTCATTTTACTTAATACTGCAACTTGACCCGAACCCAAAAAAGGATCAAAGACAACATCATTTTTTTTACTAGAATACAGTAGTATTTTTTCAATTATTTCTGCAGGTAGTTTTGTTGGGGTTTTTTTCTCTCCTTTCCAATACTCGCGTTTGATCTCCCAGACATCTTCTTTATCCTTAT
>CAZKZG010000016.1:0-3332 GCA_964557215.1 uncultured Candidatus Nitrosopelagicus sp.
TAAAAAAAATCAAAAGCATCTAGCCTAAAGTAAAAAATTATTCACAGTCTCTTTCTAAATATAAGAAGATTTGTGAGTTGATATAATGACAACAGCATATTGTGTAAAATGTAGAGAAAAAAGAGAAATAAAGGATCCACAGGAAACTAAATTAAAAAATGGACGACCTGCAGTGAAAGGAACTTGTCCAGAATGTGGTACTAATGTTTTCCGAATAGGCAAACCTTAGAAACACTTTTTTTGCATCTAAACCCATATAGGGGAAATCTCTAGACATTGATGTATGACGAAAGCAGATTATGAATCATTACTCAAACGTATTGAGGTACATATTTCAAAAAATACAAAAGACACACAGCGTTTTGAATTACCAACAGTCGAAGTCACTTGGGAAGGTAAAAAAACTATACTCCGAAATTTTGGTGATTTTCCAAAAGCTCTTCGTCGAGATACAAATATCATCTTACAATATCTTTCAAAAGAATTTGCAGTACCTGCTGAGCGTGTAGGTGAAAAAGCAATTTTTATTGGCAAGCGTGATCCTGATGATTTTACACGATTATTCCAGATTTATCTAAAAGATTATGTAGAATGTCCTACATGTACAAGTCCAGATACAAAAGTAGAAAAACAAAACAGAATATCATTTTTAATCTGTGAAGCATGCGGAGCAAAGTCTACAATAAAAGGCAAATACGCATAATGCTTTTCTCAGTAAAAATTGTCTCGCATGCAGGAACATCTATGTTAAATATGTGTGATCCAGAATTACTTGGAAAAACAATTTCAGATGGAAAGGTAAACATGAAAATTAATAAAAATTACTACCATGATAAATTAGTTGAAGAACACGAAGCAGAAGAACTTCTAAAAAAATCCGATTCAATTAATTTAGTAGGAAATGAAACAGTCTCATTATCATTGAAGTTAGGTATTGGTTCTAAGCATGGGGTAAAACCAATTGACGGAATACCATTTTTAATTATCATTAAAATGTAACCAGCACAGATATATACAAAATTTTATATTTTAATTTAATGGGAAAACGTAAAGTTCTAAATGAAAGTGCACTAAAAGAAATTAAACTTGCTGAAGAAGGCGAGCTTTATGGTAGAGTAATTAAATTGTTAGGAAGTGATCAAGTTCTTGTTAAGTGTACTGATGATGTGACTCGTCGTGGACGAATACGTGGAAAGTTAAAGCGAAGAATTTGGATTCGTGATAACGATATTGTGATAATTGCACCATGGGATTTTAAAGAGGATGAACGGGGAGACATAATTTGGAGATTTACTCTTCCACAAGTTGATTGGCTTAAAGATAATGGTCACATTTCAAAGGACTTTTAGTTTTAGAAATAAATTTTACTTGGTAGGATAAATCATTACATTGTCAGATATAATAGATAAAAAAATTGAATCAAAAATAAATTCTTCATTATCTAAAAAACATAGAAGAAAAACTCTAGATGATGGATTCAAGAAAAATAAGGTAATTAATGAAGTTCTAGACAAACCAACCGTTTTGTTATTATACGATTTGATAAAATCACAAATAATTTCATATGTTAATGGTGTTGTTAAGTCTGGGAAGGAGTCAGTATTATTTTGGGCAGTATCACCAGAAGAATCTGATTTGGCATTAAAGATTTACCTGACCAGTACCTCAAATTTCAAAAATCGTTCGAAATATTTGATAGGCGATCCTAGATTTTCACGAATAAAAAAAGGAACAAAAAATTTGGTATATCTTTGGGCAAAAAAGGAATTTCAAAATATTTCAAAATGTTATGATTGTGGAATTAATGTCGTAAAACCTATACATATTTCAAAAAATGTACTGATAATGGAATTTGTTGGAAATAATGGTAAACCAGAGAACAATCTACTTGAATCAAATATAACTGATCATGATTATAGAGAAAGCTTACAAATCATAGACGATTTGTACAATAAAGCAAATTTAGTTCATGGTGATTTTTCTGAATATAATATTTTTAAAACAAAAAAAGGTTTAAAATTATTTGATCTTGGATCTGCAGTTGATTTGGAACACCCAAAAGCGACTGAATTTTTAAAAAGAGACATTAATAACATAAGTAATTTCTTTGTAAAAAGAGGTCTTACTGTTGAAAACCCAATTGATGTTTTTGAGAGGATAACAAAATGAGTTTTGAAAAATTAATTAGAATTCCTAGTGATAGAATAGGTGTATTAATTGGAAGATCTGGAAAAACAAAAAAGAATATAGAAAATATTTGTTCTGTTCAATTAGATATTGACAGTGAAGGTGGAGAAGTATTAGTAAAAAGTGAAAAAATAAGTGAGAGATTTCAACCTTTTAAAGCAATAGAAATTGTTTCAGCAATTGGAAGAGGCTTTTCTCCAGAAAATGCACTTAGATTACTTAAAGGTGAAAACAGTTTACATGTAATTGATTTACGTGAGTTTGCTGGAAAATCTACAGATCAAATTGAAAGAATTAAGGGAAGGATAATTGGGGAGGGAGGAAAAGCAAGATTGAATATAGAAAATTTAACCAATGCATCTATCACTGTTTATGGAAGAACTGTAGCCATTATTGGTGAACCAAATCAACTAAGACTTGCAGTTGATGCAATTTCATCATTATCAAATGGAAGTATGCATGGACCAGTTTATACAAAACTTGAATCTGCCAGAAGAAGAGAAAAAGCAGAAAAAGCAAAGATATGGGAAGATCAGGATGTCTTCTAAAGAACAATTTAATCAAATTTCTCCCAGTGAATTCTTTTACCGTAATCGTGATCTTGCTGGATTTAGCAATCCTACACGCTCATTATACACTGCAGTGCGTGAATTTGTTGAGAATTCTCTTGATGCTTGTGACCATAGTGGTATTTTTCCTAATATTGAAATGACAATAAAGGCTGTAAATCAAGACAAGCCTGATCCAAAACAATACATCTTAACTGTAAAAGATAATGGCCCAGGCATTCCTTCAAAACATGTTCCTTTAGCTTTTGGAACTGTTCTGTATGGTTCAAAGTTTGGTCTTAAACAAGCACGTGGTATGTTTGGCTTGGGTGCAACTATGGCAATACTGTATGGCCAGATTACGACAAACAAACCTGTTAAGGTAAAGAGTAATTCAGATGGAAAAACTAGAAACGACTTTGAGATGCTTTTAGACATACAAAAAAATAAACCAGTGATCTTAAAGAAAGACGAAAAACCTAGTACTGAACTAGGATTAAGTGTCAGTATTTGTTTAGATGGTGATTATTCAAAAGCAGGAACAAAGATTCGTGATTACGTATACCAGACTTCTTTGATTACACCATATGCAACTAT
>CAZKZG010000017.1:0-9285 GCA_964557215.1 uncultured Candidatus Nitrosopelagicus sp.
TTGCACATTGCTGTATTGTATATCCTGAAAAATCTCCCATCTGAATGAATGAATGATCTGGCAGTTTGATAATTTCTCTTGCAAAGTCTTCACTTCTACCGCCTGTTGTTAAAACAACTTCCTCATCGTTCATTGATGATACAACATCAATTTGTTGTCTTATTGCTGCTGCAAATGATGCTGTTGAGTAAGGAATTACAATTCCACTAGTACCAAGTATTGAAATTCCATTCAATATTCCTATACGAGGATTGTCAGTTTTCTTAGCTAACTCCTTACCTGTTGGAACTGACACAGTAATTTTTATTCCATTTTGTTTCAATATTTCTTCACCAACTTCTTGCATGTTTTCTAAAATCATTTTTTTAGGAGTTGGGTTTATTGCTGCAGTACCAATTTCTAACCCCAATCCAGGTTTTGTTACTCTACCAACTCCTTCACCACCATCTCTCTCAATAGAACCAATGCTATTTGTCAATGAAAGATGAACAAAAATTTCAGCACCATGTGTAACATCAGGATCATCACCCCCATCCTTAATTACAGAACATTTTGCATCTTCGTTTGTAAACTCACAACTATTAATTTTGATATTTATCTTATCTTGTTTTGGTAACAGGACATCCACATCACTGATAGTTTTTTGGTTGATAATTGCTAGAATAGCAGCCTTTGATGATGCTGTTGCACAAGTTCCAGTAGTAAAACCTGTACGCAATTTTCCCTTAGGTTTTTTTCCTGCATCCACGTTGCAATTTTTCTCTTTAATGTAATAACTTTTGTTAGGGCTGTATAATCTCAAAAACTATTATCCAGATTGCAACTATAGCTAAACCACCATAAAGAATGAAATGAGTTGATTTTTGTGATATTGGTTTTTCTTTATTATGAGTTTCCTCATTAAAATCTCCACCAAACTCTTGTTTTGCTTTTGAAAAATTTTCATAATTAAACCTCATATCATCACCCATCTTTTCCCCTTGATACTTCCAAAAATCAGAGTGTCCCTGTTCAGCAGTTCTTTCCTGTTTTTCGAATATTTTTTTGCGATTACTTTTTAAAAATTGATATGCATCGGAAATTTCTTTGAATTTCTTTCCATCGTCAAATTCTGGATTTCTATCTGGATGAAATTTTAATGATAATTTTCTATATGCCTGTTTGATTTCTTTAGGCGTTGACCTACTATCAACCCCTAGGATCTTATAGCACTCATTTACGTCTAAAGTACTCATAGGATTCAATTTGAATATGTTTAAAATTAAATGTTCTAGTATTTCTGCATGAGTATATCTTTGAAACAATCTGTTGCTATTTCCGGCATAACCGGTTTTGTTGGAAAAAATCTCCAAAAATTCCTTATTCAGAATAAAATTAAGTGTACACCGGTACTTCGTTCATCTATACAACAAAGAAAATTACCATTACTTACAAACTGTTTTTGTTTTATACATTTAGTGGGATTGGGAAATGAAACAAAAGATGAGATCTTTGAAAAAGTAAATGTAGAACTAACAAAAAGAGCTATTGATATTTGTAGAAAATCAAAGATTAAAAAAATTATTTATTTTAGTGGTCTTGGTGTTTCAAGTAAATCTACTTCCAAATATTTTATTTCAAAATTTAAAGCTGAGAGATTAATTATAAAATCAGGATTAAACTATACAATATTCAGACCATCATACATTATTGGTAAAGATGATTATCTAACTAGAAATTTTAAGAAACAAATTAGAAAGAAGAAGATTCTTATTCCAGGTTCTGGGCAATATGTTATACAACCTATTTCTATAAATGATGTATGTCATGTTGTGCATCTTGCTTTACATTCTAAAAAATTTGCAAAAAAAATTATTGATCTTGTTGGACCAGAAAAAATTTCATTTAGTCAATTTGTAAAAAATTCTGCACTAAAATCTAATTCAGAAATAGAGAAGATTCCTTTAAAGAAAGCATTTGTTTATGCATTAACTGAAAAAAATTTTGTTTATGGAATTGAAGATCTAAATATCTTATTAGGAAATTTTGAAGGAAATCATGAAAGGCTTAGAAAGATATCAAAATTAGAATTTTCAAAAATTATTGGCATCTAGAGTTTAGCATCTTTTTTTAATATGTCAGCTTTGTCTGTTTTTTCCCATGTAAATTCAGGTTCATTTCTTCCAAAATGACCGTATGCAGCTGTTTTCTGATAAATTGGTTTTTTCAAGTCAAGATGCTTCACAATTTCTGCAGGTCTCATATCAAAATGTTTGTTAACCAATTTTTCAATCTCATCTTCTGAAATTTTGTTTGTCCCAAAAGTATTAACCATTAATGAAACTGGCTTTGCTACACCTATTGCATAAGCTACCTGTACTTCACATCTATCAGATAACCCAGCAGCAACAATATTTTTTGCAACATATCTACACATGTAACATGCAGATCTATCTACTTTTGATGGGTCTTTTCCTGAGAATGCACCACCACCATGTCTGCCCATTCCACCATATGTATCAACAATAATTTTTCTGCCAGTCAAACCTGCATCACCATGAGGTCCACCTATCTCAAATCTTCCTGTAGGGTTAACATGTATTTTTATAGAATCATTCCAAAATTGACCACAAGTTGGTTTTATAACATGCTCAATAATTTGCTTGGTTATTTCTTCTTGTGAGATATCAGGAGAATGTTGTGTAGATATAACAACAGCTTCTATTTCTTTTGGCTTATCATCCTCATATCTAATTGAAACTTGTGATTTACCATCTGGTCTAACCCATGATAACTGTCCATTCTTTCTGACGTCAGTCAGCCTTTTTGTTAATTTTTGTGCCAAAAGTATAGGCAATGGCATTAATTCTTCTGTTTCATTTGACGCATAACCAAACATCAAACCTTGGTCACCAGCTCCTTGCTCTTTATTTTCATTGGCTGTCACACCTTGTGATATGTCAGGACTTTGAGAACCAAGCTTAACCATAACTTCACAGGAGTTTGAATCAAATTTTAGTTCAGGATCATTATATCCAATCTCTGAAATTGTTTTTCTAATTAATTGTTCAATATCAAAACTAGCTTTTGATGTAACTTCACCAGCAACACCAACAAATCCAGTTGTTGTCAAAGTTTCAACTGCAACTCTAGAATCAGGATCACCTCTTAGAAATTCATCTAAAATTGCATCAGAAACTTTGTCACAAACCTTGTCTGGATGTCCTTCGGTAACCGATTCAGATGTAAAAATATAGTTCTTATTCATATATATTCAAAAAATTAGATTTCGTCTTCTAATTTGATGAAAAGTACATTATTGCCTCTTAGTATCGCCCTTGCAAACTTTCCAACAGTTTTACCATCGTGAAGCTCTTCTGCTTCAGTCATTATCAAATTCATATAAGAATCAACATTACTCATTTTTCCTTTATACTCTACTTCATTTTTTAATCTAACAATTACCTGCTTTTTTACATTTTTTTGCAGAGTTGTTAATGGTCTTTTTGCAGCAGTTGTTTGTGACACTAATTTTTCACTTGAGTTGGATCGATTTTGTTGAGAATATAAAGTCTTGCTTATAGAATTATACGAGATCCTTTATTATTGCATATTCTAAATATTTTGATGATTAGTACTCAATTAAAAAAATTAGATGATATTCTTGGTGGTGGTATTAGAAATGCAATAATTACTGATATTCTTGGAGAGAATGGAACTGGAAAGACACAACTTGCATTGCAAATATCATTAGAACCATTAAAGCAGAAGCTTGATGTTTTATTTATTGATACTACTGGTGAATTTAGACCAGAACGAATACTTGAGATCATAAAAAATAGAAACATGGAGGATTCATTACTTGATAATCTAAAAATTGCTAGAGTTACAAATACTACAGAACAAATTAGGCTGCTAGAAAAAATCAAAGATTTCAAAGATCTTTCTCTTATAATTGTGGATAATATTGCAGATTTATTTTCATTTGAATATTCTAAAAAAGAACAATTCATAGAGAAATATACTAATTTCATGACATACATGCATAATCTTTCATCAATTGGATTGGAAAGACAAATTCCTATAGTTATAACAAATCAAATATTAAAAAAACCAGATGTCGAATATGAAAAATTAGATTATGTAATGAAAAATTTTGTTCATCAACAAATTAAGCTTGAAAAAATTAAAAATCATTATCAAGGAGAAGTAAATCATCCTTTCATAGATAAACAACAATTTTTTTATAATCTTGGACCATCTGGAATGATTGAACAATCTTAATCTATTTAATGAGTAAAAATCAGATTATGGCGTAATGGTTATGTCTACAGTAAATTATAATGAGAAAACAATTAAACTCATTAATTCATTAATTGTTGAAAAGTTTCAAACATTTGGTTTTAGCAATCTTACTGATATCCAAAAGAAAGCATCACCAAGAATTATTCAAAAGTATAATTCATTAGTTATCGCTCCTACGGGTTCTGGAAAAACAGAGTGTGCAACAATACCAATTTTTGAGCATATAAAAAAAACCAAATTACCGAACAAAATCAAAGCACTATATGTTACACCATTACGTGCATTAAATCGGGATGTTTCTAGAAGAATTGAAAAATATGCTAAGAATAATGATTTAAAATTAAAAATTCGCCATGGAGATACATCACAAAGAGAAAGAAAACAAATTAGAGATTTCCCCCCTGATATTTTAATTACTACGCCGGAGACACTTGTTGTTTTATTATCCCAGAAAAAAGATTTGAATGCGTTATCTGATTTAGAATGGATTGTTATTGACGAATTACATGAACTACTTAGCAGTGAAAGAGGTTCACAGTTGTCTATAAGTTTAGAACGTCTACAATTAAATTCTCGAAAAGAAATTCACCGTGTTGGTTTATCAGCCACAATTGGTAATATCAGTGATGCATCAAAATTTCTTGTGGGAAATAATAGAAAATGTGAAATAATAATTGATGATTCAGTTCGCAAGTATGATGTTGATGTAAAATTCGTGAATGGAGGAATACATGAGGTTGCTGATGGAGTTATTGGCTATATCAAGGAAATGAAAATTAATTCACCAGTACTTTTATTCACAAACTCTCGTGGTGAATCAGAAACACTTGCTTCAGTATTAAAAGAAAGGACCAAAATGAATATAGATCTTCATCATGGATCACTTTCCAGACAAGTTAGAGAAGAAACTGAAACTATTCTTCGTGATGGTAGACCAGGCATTGTAGTATGTACATCATCACTTGAGCTCGGATTAGATATTGGCTCAGTTGAATTAGTTATTCACTATGGATCACCAAGACAAGTTTCCAAATTTATGCAGAGAATTGGTAGAAGTAAACATAATAGAGATTCATCTGCAAAAGGTCTAATCATCACAAATCATGCAGATGATGAATTTGAGACAAACGCCATAATACAAAGAATTGATGAATCCTCAATTGAAGAACAAAAAATTCATGATCTTTCATTTGATGTGCTTGCTCACCATTTAGTTGGAATGACAAAGCAGTTGGGTGATGTATCAGTGGAAACTGGCTTTAAAATAGTAAAACAAGCCTACCCATTTAGGAATTTAACAATAGAAGAATTTTCGAACGTTTTGAACATACTAGATTCACAGTCTCTCATATCTTTTGATACAGAAAAAATGTCTTTTAGGATTAAAGGAAGATCATTTAGATATTATTTCCAAAATATTTCAACAATTCCGGATATTTTAAAATACAAAGTAATTGACATAACTAGCAAAAAATGGCTTGGGACTCTTGACCAACGATTTGTTGGTAGTTATGGTGAATCAGGAAATATTTTTGTTTTACGTGGTTCACAATGGAGCATTCTAAATGTTGATCAAAAATCATTAAAAGTTAACGTTGAACCATTCCTTGGAAAGAGTAAAGTTCCATATTGGGAGGGTGAAAACATACCAGTTGATTACGCAACAGCAAATAAGGTTGGACAACTTAGAACAAAAGCTAGAAAGGGTTTAATGAAATTTTCTAATAAAATAATTTCAGAATTAAATTTTGATATAATTCCAGATGAAAAAACGATTGTTATTGAATCAGTTCACACTGAGGATGAAGTTGTATTACATGCATGTTTTGGTACAAAAATTAATTCAACAATAGGAATGATATTGGCGTCATTATTAGAATCCACACTGGCATCTCCTGTTATTACAAAATCTGACGCATATCGTATTTGTCTATCATCTAAAAAAAGAATTTCAGAAAAAGATCTAATTAATGAATTAACAAGTAATTTTGATATTCATGATATAATGTCAACAGCCTTGAAAGATACTAATGATATGATTTGGAAAACCTGGTGTGTCGCAAAACAATTTGGTATTGTTGAACGTGGGGCAGTATATGATTTCAGACAAGCTCGTTATATTTCTGAAAGATATGTAGATACACCAATAGTAAAAGAAGCTATTAGGGAATTATTTCATGATAGGTTTGATCTTTCAAGAACCGAATCTATATTACAAAAAATAAAGAAGAAAGAAATTGATATTGTATGGAGAGTTAGTAACAACTTTTCAACACTTTCTGAACCAATCTTGGATAACACTACTAAAAATTATCCATCACCAGTAAATATTGATAAAAGTATTCTCGATCTAGTAAAAAAACGTCTAGCCAAAACTCAACATAGACTTGTTTGCGCTAGATGTGGAATATGGCAGATGCTTGTTACACCCGATACAATTCCTTGTCCATTGAAATGTAAATATTGTAATGGTAAACAGATTACAGCTACATATTTTTCAGATTTTGATTTACAGAAAATCATTAAAAAAAATCATGCTGGAAAAAAACTTTCTCAAGAAGAACAGCATAAATACGATAAGGCTTGGAAAAAAGCTTCTTTACTACAAGAATATGGTAAAACTGCATTAACTGTTTTATCAGGATATGGTATAGGTCCAGACGCCCAAGGAAGAATTTTACGAGATATGATCGATGAAGAAGATTATTTATACAAACAGATTATCGCAGAAGAAAGAAAATATGCACTTAACAGAGGTTTTTGGGATTCTTAGTTTTTCTTGATAATTTTTGAATATGGTTTTAGAAACAATTCTATTCTTCCTTCTAGACCTGCCTTCGCATTAACTCCTAATACTGAGATAATATCTCCCAAAGAAAAACTATCCAAAAGATTGGCTTGGTCTCTCCACCCTTTAATCCAAATTTGTCCACTATCATCTTCTACAAACATTTCAGATAATAAAATAGATTCACCATTCTTTGTTTGTATTTCGCGTTTTTCAGGAGCTTTTAGAATTATTGCTTCAATACAATATTCACTTCCTTCTTTTATTTCTGAAACTTTTGTTCTTAAATTGGAAATATTTGGCATTTGATCATCCTCAATTTTTCTGATGAAAGAATCCTGATCTAATCTAATAATATTACCAAAAACTTTTGACGGCATACATTCCAAAATGTCATCTTTAATCACATTTTCTAGCTGATTAGAAACATCAGTTATTCTAAACAAGTTTTTTGATTTATCTATTCCTAAAGTTACTTTTTCATTAGAACTCGAGTTTCCAATTGAAACAATTCTTACAACTATTGGTTCTATTTCTTCACTACCTTCAATTTCAACTATAGTTGCATCATTTCCATGAATCTCTAATCCTTGGTTTCCTGATTTTGTTTTGACTCCCAGTAATCTTACTTTTGCATTTGGGGTAATCATTTTTGGAAGTATTGTTTCATCTTTTCCCCAAAGCACAACATTCAGATTGTTTTCATTTTGTCCTTTAATTCGAAATTTTAGTGCTTTTGATGGTTGACCTCTGGAATTTGTAAACTCCATCAGATTAATTATGCCGTTAATTGTACCAGAGATTACAAGATCCTTTTGATCTTCTTTAGCAGTACTGGCATCTACAGTGATTGAATCAAGTGAGGGTATACTACTATCTGATTTTACTGCTTCAATTGATGAACCAGAGCCTAGGTTTATTGTAGGTAATCCAGTTAAATCAGATTTTACATATGCTTTGATTATTCTTACTAAATCTCCAGGTTTGAGATTTTCAATTCCAGGCAAATTTGCTTTTTCATCCCAAAGCTTTACACTAACTCTTGAATCAGAATCATAAACTGTCATAGTTCTCAATAAAAATGGTGTACCGTCTTTTTTTGTAAATTGTTTTGTAGGTGAAATGTTCATTACTCGTGATTCTACTGTAACTTCTTTTGCTCCAACATAGATATCCTTTAATTCAATTTCTGTTTTTTGTGATTCTTCTAAGGATATTCCTAAGTCACCAGCAACAAGAAACAAAGCTCCTTCATCAGTAAGATAACCTGCACCTATCTTGTCTTTTTTTTCTTTGATTTTCTCTTCTATAACGGATCTTGATAATTCAGGAACTGAATCTAATAGTTTCGATAAATGTTCTTCAAATTTAGACAATTCATAGTTATGATAACTAGATTATTAATAAAATTATCATTAAATACATTAGTAGTTTCGTTAAAGATCTATTGTGCTTTGTATTGAAACTACAGATCTAACAAAGAAATACGGTTCATCGTTAGCAGTAGATGGTATTGATCTTGAAATTAAATCTGGTCAAGTTTTTGGATTTCTAGGTCCAAATGGTGCTGGAAAATCCACTGTAATCAAACTTCTAACCACTCTAATGCCCCCTACAAAAGGAAAATTATCTGTTTTAGGAATTGATGCAGCCAAATCTCCATTAGAAATCAGACGAAAAATTGGTGTTGTTTTACAACAACCTAGCTATGAAATGACATTATCTGTTGAAAATGCATTAGACAAATACGGAATGATGTGGGATGTTGACAAAAAAACTAGGAAAAAAAGAACCGAGGAATTACTCACTTCATTTGGTCTACAGGATATACGGAAAAAGAAAAATGACGATCTATCTATTGGTCAACGAAGAAGGGTTCAGGTAGCACGAGAGTTTATGCATGATATGGAATTATTATTTCTAGATGAACCAACTGTAGGTTTAGATCCTAGTGCAAGAAGAGAATTACTTGATTTTCTTAAAAAACAAGTTCAAAAAACTGGTTTGACTATATTCTATACAACACATGTACTTTCTGAAGCAGAATATCTTTGTGATAATATTGCAATCATAAATAAAGGAAAAATTCTAGCTGTTGATTCACCAAATGAACTTAAAAATAGATTTGGTCATGAAAAAACTATCAAAATCAATCTAACAGAAACTTCTCTTTCATTAACTGACTTGCTTTCAGATATTCCAGACTGTAAAAT
>CAZKZG010000018.1:0-4984 GCA_964557215.1 uncultured Candidatus Nitrosopelagicus sp.
ATGATGATCATGGTCATGAAGAAGAAATGGATCACAGCAGCATGGACATGGGCGGAATGGAAATGCAAACACTAACTGCAGCAGACATTGCAATTGGTATAGATGACGGTGCAAAAGCAGGTGACAAAGTAGCAATTGATGTAACAATTAACGGTGAACACGTTAACTACGACATAGTTGCAACACACAATGGTGAAACAATCCTAGATGAGAGTGATAATCATTCACATACAGGAGAAGGTAGCCACACAACAAGCGCACTTAGTGCAGATGCATCTGACGAAAATCCAATCGATGTTATTGTAACATTCCAAGGATTCGGAATGCCCGGTGATGAGATGACAGGTCCAATAGGATTAACTAACACAGCACAAGCAGTTCCAGAATTTGGTACAATAGCAGCATTGATTCTTGTAGTAGCAATTGCTTCAATAATTGCAATTACTGCAAAGTCAAAAGTTAGTTTAATGCCAAAACTCTAAACCAAAACTTTTCTTCTTTTTTTTATTTTCTTCTAAGCATTGCTATAATTGCAATTATAACAGCTGCTGCACCAAGTGATAAGCCAAAGACACCAAAGTTATATGCATTTTCAATGTCAACTCCACCAGCACTAAGACTAACGTCTCCAATGTTTGATTTTATGTTAGATACGTCTTTTTGAAGTGAAGAAAGTGCATTCTTTAATGCTCCAATTTCTCCTGCAGAGGCCGAACCAGAAGTTGGTGGAAATTCAATAAGTGACTGACTTTCAACATCTTCAATTGGTATAACCACATCAATTGGTAATCCATTCAGTTCTCCTACAAGTTTCACAGAAATAGAGCCAGTCTTTGTCGGAAGAATCTTTGCGTAATAATGACCTGGTCTTGGGTCAGAGTTGATATCAAGCTCTTTGCTTGCACCACCAGAAATTAAAGTTGCAGTCATACTTTTGAAAGCACTAGTAACACCAGTCCTAAGACCTTCTTTCTCTCCTGACTCTGCAACTTCCACTACAATTGTATTATATAATTCCACAATTGGTGGTTCATCTCCCCATCCAGCTTCAATTTCATACTTGTCAATGTAAATGGTAGTATGTGCATATGCAGATGACATTACAAAGCCTGAAACAAGTAAAACGCTGAGCAGCAGAAAGTATTTCATCACAGTTTCAACTCGGACAGACAAGTTATTATCTTTACTAAGATGGTACAAACTTCGAAGTCACAATTCTTTAAATTATGAATACCTAGCTTTTACATAGACTTGAAAATAATTTGGTTGATTCCATTATTGTTATTGATAGGATTCCCACTAGCATATGGACATCCATTTCTTCTCGATTCAGAACCGGCACAAGGACAAAATGCGGTTGCTGGTACCACACAAATAGTTACTCACTACTCAGAAGCAGTAGAGATTGATTTTTCTGAATTAAAAATTTATGATTCTAATGGAAATCAGGTAGACAAGCGTGATACCGCATATTATAATGCAGAGTCATCACTTGTGATTACTACACAACCACTAGAGGACGGTGTGTATACAATTGCAAGTAAGGTATTATCAAAAGTTGATGGGCATTTAGTTCATGCTGCAATAATTTTTGGTGTGGGTAACGTACAGATTGATAAATCATTACTAGAGTCACAAGAACAATCAGAAACAACATTTATTCCTGAATCGATTGCAAGATTTCCAGGCTTAGTTGGGCAAACCATCGTACTAGGAGGAGTAATTGCATCAATTGCAATTTGGTCAACAGGACAAACAAGATTTAAAGAACAAATCGCGTTAATTGAAAGTTCATTTAAAGCAAAATTTTCTAAAGTAATTGGTTTTGGTGTAATTGCAGTATTTGCCTCCAATTTCATCATGTTAGCTGTTCAAACGTGGCGACTTGAGGCATCACCACTTGATGTTATTCAAACTACGTTTGGTTCTACATGGCTTACACGAATGATTCTCACTATAATTCTAATTGGAATATGGTTCTGGATAGAAAGAAAAAATCAAATTTCATTTAAGACACAATTACCAATGCTTGTATTTGCACTTGCATTGATTGCAACGACTACAATGATGGGTCATGGTGCATCAACTGAGCTGGCCCCACCAATAATTTTAGATTATGTGCACAATTTACTTTCATCGATTTGGATTGGTGGTGTAATTTTCTTGGGATTTGTTATTTTACCATCTATTACAAAATTAGATGGGAATGTTAGAGATAAAATCACCATTAGTTTGATTCCAAGATTTTCAGGAATGATAATAATTGCATTGGGGATTTTAATTATTACAGGACCAACACTGCTTTGGTTCTTAGATAGTAATGTTTCATCACTAACAGAGTCAACCTATGGAAAATTAATCATGCTAAAAATTGCACTTGCATCTGCAATGATTGCATTTGGAGGATTTTATCAAATTAGATTTATTCAGCAAGCCAAAAAAGACTTGAAATCTACTGCAATTTTCAAGAAATTAAAAAAACCATTAAGGTTTGAGGCAGGACTTGGAATAGCATTACTTGCAGTTGTTGCATTGTTGGTCAACTCATCTCTTCCTGCTGGAGAAGTTCAATCAGTAAGTGCAGAGCAGGGAATTAATGGATTTGAGTCATCATTATTTTCAGAAAATGCAAGATTTGATGTAAAAGTTGTGCCAGTTGGAATTGGAGCAAATCAAATTAATGTTTTAGTTTCAGGACTGGACGATCAACCACTTGCAGATATTTCTGCATTAAAGATTAAGGTTTCAAATCCATCTAGAAATATAGCTCCAATTGAAGCACAAGTAACTGAAAATGAAATTATTGGGCAAAATGTTTTTACAAAATATTCTGCAGAACCAACCTTTAGTTTTGCAGGTATTTGGCAAATAGAATTAGAGGCACAACGAACTGAAAATGCAAATGAGAGTGTATTGTTTGATGTTAGAATAAAACCTGCATTATCAGACATGAGAACTGAAGTTACAGAGTATGAAATTCCTGCAGATGAAACTGCACCATTATATCCGGTATATGATGGGAAAAATATCTGGATTTCAGATGCACAAAAGCCAAGATTATGGAAATTTTCAATAGAAGATGAGCAGTTTACGCCTTACACGTTTAGTGGGTTAACTACAATTTTCATGGATATGGATAAGGAAGGAAAGATTTGGTTTACTGATACACCAAATTCTAAAATTGGAAACTTTGATCCAAAAACAGAAGAGTTTGAAATTATTTCATTACCACAATTTACATTAGTTAATGCTAGATCAATTCCTACATCTATTGCAATTGATAATGATAATGATGTTTGGGTTGCTATAATTGATCAAAGTATCTTGTTAGAGTATGATCAGAAAACTAAAAAATTTGATATTTACAATACATTAACTTCAGACGCTGGTCCCACTGCAATTGAAATTGATGCATACAACAATGTCTGGTTTGCAGAATCTCTTGTAGGTAATATTGGTAAGATTGATGGCCAAACAAAACAAATGACAGAATTTACACCCAATGAAGGACCTCTTGCAGAGCCATTTGCATTAATGATTGACAAACAAGAAAACATATGGATTGCAGAGCACTTAGGACCTTCAATTACAAAATTTAATCCAATTCTAGAAAGTTTTGATAAAGTTAACATTTCAAATTCAGAATCATTACCATTTGGAATGGTCTTAGACAAATATGACAATATTTGGGTTGCACAACATGTCATTGATAGTCTTGTTGTCCACGATCCATACAATAATAGAATATCGGAAGTTGCAATCCCCACTGAAGGTTCATTCACACAATTTGTGACAGCTGATGATAATGGAGATGTCTGGTTTGTTGAACAACGTGGTGCAAAGATTGGCAAGGTTTCAATTAGTTCTGTACCAGGTCAAACAACCATTCTACAAGAATCATCTACATTTGAAATAAAGTATGTGGAGATAGTTGCACCAATAGTTTCAGCAGGAATAATTGCAACAGCATTATTTTACGTAAAAAGTGTTAGAGACAAACGTAAAATTGATGAAATGATCAATAAAAAATCTGAAGATTAACACTAAATCATTCGTTTTAGTTAACTACAATAATAGTTGGTATTATTTCTAAACATGAAGATTCATTATGCATTATTAGTTGGAATAATCTCAATTTCATTACTAATTCCTGCATTTGGTCATGGAACAGGAATTGAATCATCACCATATGTCAAAGTAGGGGATAGAGATGTTCGAGTAACTGTTGAGCAGCTGGCACTGGATAATATATCAGCAAAAAAATTTTTTCAGATATACGCATATGATAGAACAAATAAAATAACAATAGAAAACATAAATTTTGATATCGAAATATTCAAAGAAGATCAATTATTGTTAAGTGATTCCTATTTTGAACAAGAGGGATTACTTGTTGTAGATTTAGATATAGATGAAAGTGGTATTTTCACTTTTAATACAAAAATTAACTCTGAAGATGAATTTGGAATTATAGATAATTTAGAGTTTGAAAATCAGATTAGTGTTACAGAAATAACAAATCATATTCAAACCATAGAACAGATTCCAGTTGAATTTCGAGTAAAATCATATTATGATAGTATTGCAAGATTTGTTTACAATCAAACTGATCAAACAGCAAAAATTATAATTCCATTTGATTGGAAAGAACAAAATATCTCTCATACAAGCGTTGTGCACACAGAAATAATGTTTCCAAAAGACTTTGTCTCCTTTTTAGCTCCAAATTACTTTGGTACTGCAAATGGGATTGAACTTTTCAAATCTTCTATTTTTATTGATGATTATTCTGAAGAGGAAAGTAGGCTTGTACACTTTGTTTTACTAAAAGATCACGTGAGACACATAAAAACTCAAATGAAAGATGCCAATATTGAGATTCCGAATACTTTGGAATTGATTCTAAGACAAGGAGATGAAATTAAATTTCCAATAAGTGCATACACATTAAGTGAAGAATATCAGGTTGATTTGGCTTGGGATC
>CAZKZG010000019.1:0-5057 GCA_964557215.1 uncultured Candidatus Nitrosopelagicus sp.
CACAATACGTGATCCAAGTGACTTGCACTCGATTAAAGAGGATGTTAAAAAAGGAATGATCCTTATCTTGCGAGTGACACCTTTAGCACAAAAAGATGTTGAGAAACTAAGAAAGGTTGTGGAAGAGCTATATGTAATTGCAAGAAATGCAGATGCGGACATTGCACGTTTGGGTGAAGAGAGGATTATTGTCACACCTACAAATGTAAAGATCTGGAAGCCAGATTACGATCTAAAATAATTTTATTGCTTCTTGAACTTGTGGATAATGAGTTGTAACTCTGTACATTCTTCTAATTTGTGCAGAGAGATTTTCTGACTTTCGTCTTTCACCATGATTAACTAAGACTCTTCGTAGCTTTGGTCGTAACCTATGTACATACGACATTAACTGATTATAGTCACTATGACCACTAAATCCTTCAAGTTTTTCAGTTGCACAGTTAATTGTTACAACTTCAACCTTACCTCCTTGACCTAAGATTGAAACTTGTCTTGCACCGTCCATTACTCTTCGTCCAAGTGTTCCATTTACTTGATATGAGACAAATAGGAGTTTATTCTTCTTATCTGGTGCAATATTTCTAAAATATTCTAAAACTGGACCGCCTTCAAGCATTCCAGACGTAGCAATAATTATGAATGGAGAATCATCCCTCAGTGGTTCTTCTCTTGCATCATGGTTCTCAATATTTGTGAAATATTCAGAATCAAATGGATTATCATCAGTTTCTAGTATTTTTTTACGAAGCTCACGAGCAAGATATTCTGGATGGGCTTCATGAATTGCAGTAGCCTCCTTTATCATACCTTCCATAAAAACAGGAGATTCAGTTAGTTGACCTGACTTCATATATTGATCAATTACCATCATTAATTCCTGAGCACGACCAACTGCTGGAATTGGTATGAGAACTTTTCCACCTTCTTTTAGAGTTTCATTTACTGTTTTGATGAATGCAGACTCAACTTCTTCTCTAGTTGGTTGTATGTCCTCTTTTGCACCGTATGTACTTTCAACAAGTAAAGTTTCTACACGTGGAAAATTGGTATTTGCACTTTCAAGTAGTATACTTTTTCCATATTTTATATCACCAGAATATACAAAATTATGGTCACCGTTTCCAATGTGAAAGTGACAAGATGCAGAACCAAGTATGTGTCCAGCGTTTGCAAGTACCAATTTAATGTCAGGTGAAATATCAGTAACAGTTCCATAAGAAAGTGGAATTGTTTGTTTCATAATCTGGTGAACGTCTCTTTCAGCATATAGTGGTGTTCTTCCTTGTGCTCCTGCAACTTTAATGGCATCAAGCTGAATTAGATTCATCATAGGTAATGTTGGCTCTGTACAATAAATTGGACCTTTGTATCCATATTTCATCAAAACTGGTAAAAATCCAGTATGATCAAGGTGTGCATGACCAATTACTATTGCATCTAATTCATCAAGTGAAATATTTGCCCAATCAAGTCTTGGAAAGGATTCTGACGGTGTTCTGGCTCCAGGATTAACACCACAATCAATCAAAATCTTACTATCAGCAGTGTTTAGAAGCATACATGAACGACCTACTTGACCAAATCCACCTAGTGTTAAGAGAGAAACCTCAGATTTTTGAACCAAACGTGGTCTGAATATCTCTTCGCCAATTTCTTTGAGTTGTTTTGCTCTTTCTGAGGAGGATACCTTAAGTTGGTAGTTAATTGATTTTAATGTGCTAGATGGATTTGTTGTAGCTTTTTTTATCCTTAGTTTCCATCCAGTTTTCTCTGTAACTTCAGCATGATTGAATTCTTCTGCATTTCTTTGACATAACCATGGTCGTTTGACCTGAATAGATACTTCACCAGTCGCTGTATCAAAAAATGTTGCTTCTAAATTAGCATCTTTTGGAACAGATTCATCTAAAATCTTTCTTGCGTCCTCCTCTGTTTTTCGTATTTTTTCATCAGTTCTAATTACAATTCTTTTTTTTATTACATTTACAAGATTTGAAATTATATCGTTATTTTCCATTAGAAATTTTGGTTTATCTGTGTACAATGCAATTCTAGGACCTTCATAATCAATTTTTGTAATGTTTGCTTCTTTTGGTATACTTTTCAGTACTGTTGCCATAATATTTTGGCCATTTTGTGGTTCCTGAGTTTGTTTTCTGTGCAATTATTGTAATTTTTAAAAAATTTCTAAATATCTAATACAGCTTTCTTTCTTTCTTTATCCAAAAGTTGGAATCCATTTTTATCAATCAATGCAACATTAATTCCATCACCAGTACCAATGTTTCTAGTAATTGCTGCTTTAACAGCACGTAAAGCAATCGCTTTTGCTTGCTCTAATGTCAAATCATCTCTATATTCTTCTTCTAACAAACCATATGCAACTGGTGAACCACTTCCTGTGGTAACATAATTCTTCTCTTCTACAGAACCAAACATATCAATGTTAAACAATTGTGGTCCTTGATTATCATAGCCACCAACTAAAATATCAGCAATAAATGGATAGCCACGATTTTGGTGAAACATTAATGATGTTAATCTAGCTAGCGATTTAATTGGAATTGGTTCTTGATTTTGAATTCTATGAACATTTGCATGGTATCGTAAAACATCAACAATATTTTGTGCGTCAGCAACACCACCCGCTAAAGTAAGTCCAACATGTTGTTCAATTTTTTGAATTTTCATAGTATTGTTATTTGCAATAAAATATCCTGCACTTGCTCTCATGTCGGCACAAAGGACAACACCATCTTTTACCTTAATTGCTACTGTAGTAGTACCATGCAGTATTTTTTCTTCAACGTTGTTTGACATAGAATTACCTCGCTTGAGATAGTATTAATACTATGGCACCCTTTTAAATAACTTTGTTAACGTGGGTGTGTAATGAGAACAAATACAAAAACCACATCTCACACTATGGAGCTTCCACGGCAAATCGTTGTTGGTGAAAATAATATTCATCAAGTAGGTAAATTCCTGAGGGATCTATCTGACCCAAAGAAAGTTTCAATCATTTCTGGCAGAAATGTAAAAAAGATTTTTGGGCAGCAAATTGATTCGTCGCTACAAGATTCCAAAATAAGAACAATTTGGCATCTAGCAACTTCAAATAATATTAAAAATATAAATCAGATTCAAAAAAAGGTCAAATCTGGAAAATCTGATCTCATAGTTGGAATTGGTGGTGGAAGATCAGTTGATATTGCAAAACTCTGTTCATTTAATCTGAAAAAGCCATTTGTTAGTATTCCTACGTCAGCGTCACATGATGGTATTGCAAGCCCTTTTGTTTCTGTTAGAGGGGAAAAACCACATTCATTAGTAGCTACAGCACCTCTAGGAGTTTTTGTTGATGTTAATGTAATCAAAGGAGCACCAAGAAAGCTACTTGCAAGTGGATGTGGTGATCTTATGGCAAAAATTACAGCAGTAAAGGATTGGAAATTAGGTCGTGATAAGACAGGAGAGTATTATGGTAGATATTCCGCAGATTTAGCTTCAATGAGTGCAAAAATTTTGATTGAAAATTCACAAAATTTTTCAAAAAAAGGTATTGATGCTAGAATTATAGTTGAGGCATTGATTAGTGCTGGTGTTGCATCTTGTATTGCTGGAAGTAGTAGACCTTGTTCTGGTGCAGAGCATTTGTTTTCCCATGCAGTAGATCATTTAGAAGCTGGTGTAGGGCTTCATGGAGAAAAAGTTGGAATTGGAGCAATTATGGTTGCAAAATTGCAAGGTCAAGACTGGAAAAGAATTGTCAAAACTTTGAAAAATGTTGGTGCACCAACTACTGCAAGAGAAATTGGCTTAAAACCTAAAGTTTTAGCAAAAGCACTTACAATCGCACAATCACTTAGACCCGAAAGATACACAGTTCTAAGTGAAAAGATAATGACAGAAACCAATGCAATAAAACTTGCCAAAATTACAAAAGTATTATAATTATTTAGATTTTGATTTAGTTTCAGATTGTTTTTCTTGAGGTTTTGGAGGCTGATTGTTAGTATATGTCTCAATAAAATTTATTTTTTGAATTGATGGTACAAATTTGAAAATATCTGTTTGAAAGAAATGTTTGAGTATTGCTAACCCTTCTAATCTAAAAATCTCTTCAGGAATTGTAACATCTAGTGAATCTGCATTTTTCTTGAAAATTAGTTTATCATCTTCAACTGGCATTCTAGATTTTAAAATAGCTGAAATTTTATCGTCGTCTGCTTCAAGTGATTTTTTTACATTAATTTCATAAAGAATTGTTTTTCCAGCATATCTATGATTATAATCAATCTGAACTCTTCCCGAACCAATAAAACGTATTATTCCTTTTTTATTATCAATTTCAACAGTATCTCCAACTGAAACTTTTTCTGCATCCTCTCCAAGCTTCCTTAATGGAATCATTCTCACTTTACCTTTATCTCTAGCACCAAAACCTTTGTCTGAACTTACTTCAACAGTTTTTTTATCTCCAACAGATGTTTCAGATAATGCATCATCTAGTCCTTTTAATACCCATGCTTCTCCAATTGAAACTAGCTTGGGTTGATATTTTATGTTAGGATCATGAATTGAATTCTTTTTTGCATCTTCTTCAATTGTAGTTTCGAAAACTTCACCATTGTCTTTGATTTTAGCTGTGTAATCTAATAGAATTAATTCTCCTTTTTTGAATGCCAACGTGATCGATTTTGAATTTCCTTATATTAAGTTAGAGCGAATCAAGTGGTTTTAGTTTTTCTTCAGCAACTTTTAGACCTGCTTGTGTATCAGTATCATATCCCATCATTGCCAATGTTGATGCAATTCCAGATATACACCTCATTACATGATAGCGGTGTACTTCGCCCATACAACCAACTCTGAAAACTTTACCTTTGAGATTTCCAAAACCACCAGCGACTAAAATTCTAAATTTCTTTGCAAGTGTATCTCGGAATATTTTATCTTCTAATCCATCAAGATAGTTTAATGCAATTACTACTGTAGAACGGGAATTTTCATCTGCGAATGGTGTTAATCCAATTGCAGATAATCCAGAGTAT